>CACYCN010000235.1 GCA_902772895.1 uncultured Ruminococcus sp. | reverse complement strand
GTCATACTGCACCTTGATTTTATCGGCGCTGACATAGCGCACCACGCCGGCCTCTTCGGACAGGATGCAGACGCCGGAGTCAACACCAGCCTTATATTCCATACCGGTACCCACAATCGGAGATTCCGTCACCAGCAGCGGCACTGCCTGACGCTGCATGTTCGATCCCATCAGTGCACGGTTGGCATCGTCGTTTTCGAGGAAGGGGATCATGGCGGTTGCAACGGAAACTACCATCTTCGGAGATACGTCCATATAGTCCGCCTTACTTCTCTCGACTTCCACGAACTCGTCACGGCATCTGCCGACGATTTTCTGATTGATGAAATGACCTTCGCTGTCGAGGGGTTCGTTTGCCTGGGCAACGATATAGTTATCCTCGATATCGGCGGTCATATATTCTACATGATTGGTAACCACACCCGTCTCTTTATCGACCTTGCGGAACGGCGCTTCGATCAGTCCGTATTCATTGATCTTGGCGAAGGTTGCCAGATAGGAGATCAGACCGATATTCGGCCCTTCCGGCGTCTCGATAGGACACATACGTCCATAATGGGTATAGTGAACGTCACGTACTTCGAATCCGGCACGGTCTCTTGACAGACCGCCGGGACCCAGTGCGGAAAGACGTCTTTTATGTGTCAGTTCTGCCAGCGGGTTATTCTGATCCATGAACTGTGACAGCGGTGAAGAACCGAAGAATTCTTTGATCGCCGCCGTAACCGGGCGGATATTGATCAGGGCATTCGGCGCCAGATTGCTCAGATCCTGCGCCTGAAGGGTCATTCTCTCACGGATGACTCTTTCCAGACGGGCAAAACCGATACGGAACTGATTCTGCAGCAGTTCGCCGACGGAACGGATCCTTCTGTTACCCAGATGGTCGATATCATCCGTCGTACCGATCCCACAGGCCAAAGAGTTCATATAGTTAATGGTAGAGAAAATATCGTCAATGATGATATGTTTGGGGATCAGGTCATCCTTACGGCGTCTGATCTCCTTTTTCAGTTCGGCTTCATCGCTGCAGGAATCGAGGATCTCACGCAGTACCGTGAAACGTACCTTCTCATTGATACCGCATTCCGCTTTGGCATCAAAATCCACATACTTGGCAATATTGACCATACCGTTGGAGATGATCTTGACGGGATTGCCGTTAGGCGCCTTGACAAACGCTACGGTAACGCCCTTATCTTCGATCTCCATGGCTCTCTCTTTCGAGATGAACTCCCCTTCATCGGCAAGCAGTTCACCGGTTGACGGATCGGCAATGGGTTCTGCCAGGATCTGATTCATCAGACGGTTGGCAATGCCCAGTTTCTTATTATACTTATAACGGCCGACTCTGGACATATCATAACGTCTCGGATCGAAGAACAGCATATCGATATGCGCCTGTGCGCTCTCGACTGTCGGCGGCTCACTCGGACGAAGTTTCCGGTAAACTTCCTTCAGGGCATCGTCCTGGTTATCGGTGGTATCCTTTTCGATGGTAGCGAGAATTCTGTCATCCGGACCGAAGTAATCAATGATTTCCTGATCGGTTCCCAGACCCAGCGCACGGATGAATACCGTGACCGGCAGTTTTCTGTTTTTATCGATACGGACATAGAACACGTCATTGACATCGTTTTCATATTCCAGCCATGCGCCGCGGTTCGGGATGACGGTAGCGCTGAACAGCTCCTTACCCGTTTTATCGTGTTCCATTTTATAGTAAACACCCGGCGATCTGACCAGCTGAGAGACAATGACACGCTCTGCGCCGTTGATCACAAAGGTACCGCTCGGCGTCATCAGGGGGAAATCGCCCATGAAAACAACAGAGTCCTTGATTTCGGAGGTTTCCCGGTTAAAGAGTCTCGCCTTGACCTTGAGAGGCGCCGCATACGTCACATCACGTTCCTTACATTCGGCGATCGAATAATTCGGATGATCCTTCTCCAGATGATAATCCACAAAGCTCAGCACAAGATTGCCTGAGTAGTCGGTGATTCCCGATACATCCTCAAACACCTCCTGCAAACCCTTTTCCAGAAACCACTTGTAGGAATCCATCTGAATCTCGATCAGATTCGGCATTTCAATGATTTCGTCGGTGTGAGAAAAGCTCATTCGCTCGGTTTTGCCCAAACGCACGGGTCTGGCGTTTACCATAAAATCACTCCATTCAATGTTGTAGCTCATATCCTGCGGCATCCGGAGATGGTATGTCCCAGGGGTTCTGTCTTATCCTTCCGAAAAAAACACTTGATTTTTTGGGGGAAGTATGATAAGATTTCTTATAGCCTTTTTTCGAAGATCCCCAAAAGAGGACACTCCTCTACTATGTGCATTTTATAATTTTATTATAAAAGCGTTATTTTGTCAAGCGATTTGACGAATATCGCTCTTTTTTTGCGCATTTTTCTCCGTTTTACACAAAAAATAAACAACGCTGCGGAAAAGAAACACCCGGAAGCGTTGTTGATAATTTATCCGTTTTTTCACCATTGACCACAAAATAACAAAACATTTTTCCATATTTTGTGGACAATGGCAGGAAACCTGTGGTTCCGGAGCGGATTCAGAAAAACAATCATGTAAAAAGTTTCGCCGGTCTTACGGGAAGACCGGCGAAAAACAGGAGTGACAAAACAGGATTATTTACCCAGGAAAGCGGCGCCGATAATACCGGCGTCATTGCCCAGTTTGCAGAGACAAACCTCTGTCTGATTGGCGTTATGTTTGGTATAGCGTTCCACTTCCACGATCTTCCTGATCGGATCCAGCAGGATATTACCCTGACGGCTGACGCCGCCGCCGATACAGAGGATCTCCGGCTGGAAGATATTGATGATATTGACAATACCGCAGCCCAGATAGGAAATATATTCATCCACGATCGCCTTACCGACATCACAGCCCTGCAGCATGGCTTCAAAAGCGGTCTTGCCGCTGATCTTGGAGGTATCGCCGCCGATCATCTTATAGAGAATGGAATTGGCGTTATACGGATTGATGATCGCCTCTTTGGTCATATTGATGATACCGGTAGCGGAAGAATATGCCTCCCAGCAGCCTTTTCTGCCGCAGGTACACTGACGGCCGCCGTGCTGGATCACGATATGTCCCAGTTCCGCTCCGGCATAGTTCGAACCGCTGTAGATCATGCCGTCAATAATGATACCGCCGCCGACGCCGGTACCCAGTGTAATGACAACCGCATCATTCGCATCTTTTGCTGCGCCGACCACAAACTCGCCGTATGCCGCTGCATTCGCATCGTTTTCCACATAGACATCAATACCCAGACGATCGTTCATCATCTGAACGATTTCCCAGTTATGGAAATTGAAGTTATTGGTAAACTCGATCACGCCGGTGGCGCTGTTGACGGCGCCGGGTGCACCGATACCGACATAGTTGATATCGTTCTTTGTCAGACCGGCACTTTCCAGTGCTTTGAGTGCCACTGCTGCCATATCATCACAAATTGCTTCCTGCGGACGAGGTACATTCGTCTTGCAGCTTGCTTTGACGATAATGTTACCGTCTTCATCTACCACACCGGCAACGATGTTTGTACCGCCAAGGTCAATACCAAGATAATACATAGAGCATATCCTCCCTGTTGAGTTTTTAATATGTATTATTATATCATAATGCACAAATTTTTAAAAGTATTTTTCTGATATTTTAAAAAATTGTCACTTTATACAAGAAAATTGGTTATTTCATGGTAATATTGCATCGCAGGCGCAGAGCCTGCGGCGGCAAGCTGCCGCTCCCGTGTTTTGCATCGCAGGCAGGTAAAGTATAGCCCTTCCGCCTCATGCCGCTCACGCGCCGCTCCGGCTATCCAATTCACGTCCCGACTTTCAATGCAATTGATTATTTTATCACATAATGCGCAAATTTTTAAAAGTGATTTTTGGATATTTTAAAAAATTGTCGCCCTATACAAGAAAACTGGTTATTTCATGGTAATATTACGATTCATTCCGTCAGGGAGGCAAAAGCAAGAAAGAAAGAAAGAAAGCAGACTAAAACTCCCGTTTCTCAAACCATCTCACGGCAATCAGCCGGGAAAGTGACAGAAATCCCGCCGCAACAGCCAGTCCGATCAATGCCGTCAGCGGCTGACCGATCCGTCCGATCAGATTTCCCAGCCACTGCATCACCGCATCCATATCGGAAACGGATAAAATCGTTCCCACAACCGGAAGGATCAACATTCCTGCTAAGACACTCGCCAGAGGATTTTTTCCCCAGCGGAGACTCACCGGAAGCATCAGCGACAACATAATCATCCCCAACATCAGAACCGTCACATAGCCCAACAGATACTCCCCTGCGGAAAACGGCCCGGTCAGCATCGCTCCCATCAGCTTTGCCGCTGCCAGAGACTCTTCCTGTTCTCCCAGACCAACCATGATCGGAACCACTGTCGAGAGCAGCACCATCAGCGCCCCTGTCAGGATATAGTACAAATATATTGCCGTCACATATTTTTTCCGGCTAAGAGGGGTATTGACAAGATACATCGTCCAATTGGTCTGTTCATCCTCCGTCAGCAGGGACAACGGAACCATACACATCACGATCCCGACAATTCCTGCCGAAACCCAGGCGCTGTCTCTGCCGCCGGTTCCGCCGCGGATCAGAAACGCCATCATGATATTGAACGCCAACAGCAACCCGATCAGAATCAGACGCTTCGGACGTTTCAGATCATACAGCCCTCTCAGAATAATACCTTTCATGACTTTCCCTCCTCAGAACTGTCTTTTCCGGAAGCATCCTATCGAAATCGGCAGTGACAATCCGAAGAGTCCTGCCGCGATCAGAATACCATACAATGCCTTTTTCCCGTTTTCCAGAGCGGTCAGAAACTTCCAGACCTTTCCGCCGTTTGAAAAATCCGCCGCCAGTCCTCCCACAAACACGCCGACCGCTAACAGCACAAAGATCACCAAAAAACAGAGAAACCCTTTTGACGTGCCGAAACGAAATGTCAAAGGATACATCAGGCTGACACACAAAAACGACATACCGATCGGTATCACCAGACTCAGCCAGAAATCAGCCCATGCAAAAGCGTCCTGCCGCAGCATCACAACAAGCGGCAACACCGTCAATATCAATCCGAAGAACACCGAAAAAATCAGCGCCATCAGGTATTTTTCCAGAACATAGACAGCGTCTCTGACCGGTGTGGTCTTACAGTAATTCAGCCATTTGTTCTGCTCATCTTCATACAGCAGCAGTAGGGAAAAACCGGTGGTAAACAAGCTGATCATCGCAGAAAAAGGCCAGGTGTTTGCCACGGTTGTTTCTTCATCCGTAGTGATAAACGAGAAGAGCAGTACGATCCCGACAAAGCCGACCAGCATCAGAAGCACCGGCCGCTGTCGGAGCAGATAGCCGTCACGCAGCAGCAGTCCTTTCATTTCACTCACGCTCCCTGATCATAAAGATAAACAGCTTTTCGATATCCACCGGATAGACAGTGATTCCGTGCGGCACCGCCGAACGCAGAGCAATGGCTTCCGCGCCATAGCTGCCGATTTTTTTACCGATCACGGCATCTGACGGAATGGACTGTAATTCCTTTTCGGTGCAGTGAATCACACCGTACTGTTCATAAAGTCTATCCTTTTCTTCAAACAACATCATTTTTCCTTTGTGCATAAAAGCAATATAATCACAGAGTTTTTCCAGATCGCTGACAATATGGGAGGAAATCAGGATCGAATGATCTTCCTCTCTGGTGAAGTCCGTCAGGATATCGATCACGTCATCCCGGACCACAGGATCCAGTCCGCTGGTAGCTTCATCCAGGATCAGGAGTTTGGCATGATGGGACATCGCAACGGTAATGGCAAGTTTCATTTTCATTCCTCTTGACAATTTTCCGATCGGGCGTTTTTCCGGCAGCGAGAACTGCTGCAGATAATCCTGATAGCGCTGCATATCCCAGTTCCGATAAATATGTTTCATGATATTTCCCAGTTTGACAGGCGTCAGGGACGGCGGAAAATATGACTCATCAAACACCACACCGATCTCTTCTTTCACGCTGTCCAGTTCGGTGACATTATCCTTTCCCAATACCCTGATACTGCCGCTGTCTTTAAAAATCATATTGAGAATGAGCTTGATCGTGGTACTTTTTCCGGCGCCGTTTTCGCCTACCAATCCCACTACACAGCCCCCCGGCAATGTCAGATCCACATTATCGATTTCAAATTCCTTAAAGCTCTTACACAGGCCCTTGATTTCAATCGCATTCATTCGGATTCCTCCATTTCAAGTCGTATCATTTCCGCTACTTCCTCAAAGCTGAGCCGACACTGTTTTGCCAGCCTTACCGTTTCCGCAAGACAATCCTCCAGTTTTTTCAGGTTTTCCTCCCGCAGCAGTTCCGTATTGATCGATGCCACAAAGCTTCCCTTACCTGCCACCGTATCAATCAGTCCTTCTTTTTCCAGTTCCTCATACGCCCGTTTGGTCGTAATCACACTGATTCTCAGGTCCTTGGCCAGACTTCTGATCGAAGGAAGTCCCTCTCCCTCCTTGAGCTCACCGCTGATAATCTGCGTCTTGATCTGCTCATAAATCTGGTCATAAATCGCTGCACCGCTGCGGTTATCAATCAACAGCCGCACACCCTCACTCCTTTCTGTCAGGGCTCCGCCCATGCACTCCATCACCTTTGAAAAGGGAACGAAACGTCAGCGCTTACACTTTTCCGGTTCGGATGGGATCGTCCATAACAATCTATACTGTATATATACAGTATATACAGTAGATACAGTTTTGTCAATCCATGATTTTCAACAAACATATCCGTTCGGATTTGTCATTTTCACAGGATAATACAAAGACCCCCGAAAGAAATATCCTGCTTTCGGGAGTCTGAATCGACTTTGAAATTTTTTCTGAATTATGCAGTAATCATTTTGGACGTGCGAGACAACAGCCGGAGCGCCATGTTAATGGCGTGAGGCGGTGGGTTCAGTCTATACCTCCCTGCGCTGCAAAATCGGGAGCGGCAGCTTGCCGCCGTTGC
>CACYCN010000234.1 GCA_902772895.1 uncultured Ruminococcus sp. | reverse complement strand
TTGGCTATGACGATATCTTTCAGGCGATCCGGGAAAAGGACAGAATGGTTCATCACCCGTATGAAAGCTTTGACAGTGTCATCAGATTTATCAACCAGGCTGCCAATGACGAGGATGTTCTGGCAATCAAGCAGACGCTCTATCGAGTCAGCGGCAATTCACCGATTATCGCCGCCTTGATCAAGGCTGCCGAAAACGGTAAGCAGGTAACGGTTCTGGTGGAACTCAAAGCACGTTTTGATGAAGAAAATAATATCGGTTGGGCAAAGAAACTGGAAAAAGCCGGCTGTCATGTCATTTACGGTCTGCAGGGACTCAAAACCCATTGTAAGATCGTACTGGTTGTACGCCGTGAACAGGACGGTATCCGACGGTATCTCCATATGGGAACCGGTAACTATAATGATATTACCGCCCGGTTCTATACCGATATCGGTATGTTTACCTGTGATGAGAAATTCGGCGAGGACGCTTCGTCTCTGTTTAATGTGATCACGGGTTATTCTACCCCGCCGGTATATCATAAAATGAAGGTAGCGCCTACCGGACTGCGTACCTTCTTTGAAGAAATGATTATCAATGAGACCGAGAACGCCAAAGCCGGATTGCCTTCCGGAATTACGGCTAAGGTCAATTCACTGGTGGATCCTTCCATTATCCGGCTGCTCTATCAGGCTTCTCAGGCAGGTGTCAGGATCTCGCTGATCGTCAGAGGAATCTGCTGTCTGGTGCCGGGAATCAAGGGAATCAGCGAAAATATTCAGGTCAGAAGTATCGTAGGACAGCTTCTGGAACATAGCCGTATTTTTATTTTTGAAAACGGCGGTATGAAGAAAATTTATATGGGTTCGGCTGACTGGATGCAGCGGAATCTGGATAAGCGTGTCGAACTGGTATTCCCGATTGAAGATCCGGAACTGATTGACCGGTCTTTCGGAATTATGAGCCGGATGTTCAAGGATGTTCTGAATACCCGGATCCAGTCTTCCGATACCTCTTATCATCTCCTTGACCGTAGAGGGAAAAAGGTTCATAACTGTCAGGCGGAATTTTCGGAGGAAGCGAAAAAGACATTGGCTGCCAAGAAAAATCTCGTGCGTGAGGAACGACAGTTCATTCCCCTGACCGGTGAAAACTTTAAAAAATCACTCGATGAAAATAAACTGATCTGATCGCTGCGTCTGTGTGTCAGGAGAGCGTTGACTTGAGAAAGCAATCGGAACGAGATTAAAAATACAATGATTATCTGATAAAGGAGTGTATGTTTCATGAAAAGAGTAGGCATTTTAACCAGCGGCGGTGACTGTCAGGGTCTGAATTCAGCCATCCGTGGTATTGCAAAAGGTCTGTATGAGCATTACGGCAAGGATGTTGAAATCTACGGCATCATTGACGGCTATAAAGGACTGATTTATGGCGAGTACCGTCTGATGAAGCCGGAAGAATTTTCCGGTATCCTCACCAGAGGCGGTACGATCCTCGGAACATCCCGTCAGCCTTTCAAACTGATGCGTGTGATCGATGAAGATACCAGTATTGATAAAGTGGCTGAAATGAAAAGACATTATGCGGAAATGAAACTGGATTGTCTTGCCATTCTCGGCGGTAACGGTACCCATAAAACCGCTCATCTGCTTTCGGAGGAAGGTCTGAATGTCGTTACGCTGCCCAAGACAATTGATAATGATATCTGGGGAACGGATGTTACATTCGGTTTCCAGAGTGCCGTTGACATTGCCACTCACGTCATTGACTGTATTCATACGACAGCAACTTCACACGGTCGTGTATTTATCGTGGAATGTATGGGTCATAAAGCAGGATGGCTGACACTTTATGCCGGTATTGCAGGCGGTGCGGATGTGATCCTGATTCCGGAGATTCCGTATGATATCAATAAGGTGATCAAGTGTATCAAGTCCCGTACCAAGACCGGTAAGACTTTCTCGATCTTAGCGGTGGCAGAGGGCGCCATTACCAAGGAAATCGCCGAGATGCCCAAAAAGAAGAAAAAAGAAGCAATGGCCAGTATGATGTATCCGTCCATTTCCTATCAGATTGCACATGAAATCGAGGAAGCTACCGGACAGGAGACAAGAGTGACGGTACCCGGTCATTTCCAGAGAGGCGGCAGTCCGAATGCGTATGATCGCTTTATTACTTCGATGTTTGGCGCGGCAGCGGCAAAACTGATTATCAAAGAGAAGTACGGTTTCATGACCGGTATGGTCAACGGAAAGGTCGTTCCGGTACCGCTGAGTGAAGTAGCCGGTAAACTCAAGGAAGTACCGACTAACAGTAAGATTATCAAAGCCGCTAAGGATATGGGGATCAGTTTTGGTGACTGATTGCTGTCCGGCTGAAAAAGTGAATGGGAGATATGACGATGGATGATAAAACTTTGGAGCCAAATGCACAGGAACCGGGTTCTGACAACAGTTTAATTATGAAGGAACGTAAACGTTGGGGCTTCTTCGGTATTCCCTGGACATTCACGAAGTATAGTCTGCGGAAAAAGAAGCTGGTCATTGAACGTGGTCTTTTCAGTACGGAAGAAAATGAGATTCTGCTGTATCGGATCACCGATATTTCCTATCGCAGGACGTTATTCCAGAAATTGTTCGGAATGGGAACGATTACGGTTTATGCTCAGGATAAAACCAGTCCGGTGACGATTATCAAAAACATCAAGCATTCCCGTGTTTTCAAGGAAACGCTTTCTGAGTGGGTCGAAAAAGACCGTCTGCGGATGAAAATGCGTCAGAGTGAACTGGTGGGCGCAGGTCATCCGGATCATGATTTCCATGACCATGACGATTTTATGTAATTCTTCATGATTCTCAGAACAGAGAGATGAAAGTTCGTATCATTAGCAATCCCTGTTGAAGACTTTCCGGCTGCTGCATTTTTCGTGCGGCAGCCGTTTTCTCTTCGTTTTTGTCATAAAAACCGCTAAATGTGACATCTGCGTTGACAAAAATGTGTAAAAACATTATAATAATGTAAGCAGCGGCGGCAAGCTGCCGCCCCCGATTCGCGGCGGCGTTCGCATACGCTCACTCTGATTTTCTGAACTCTACTTTCATGTCCGCGGTTGACCGGCGCTGATGGGGCAGACATGCCTTTACCCACGCCGCCGCAGCCCCAAAGGGCTGCTTTCCGGCTGGTTGATTCGGAACAGGAAGTTCGTTTGGTTTGATCAGTTTATGCGCCTGGTTTACGCTTTTGGTTTACGCTTTTGGTTTACGCTT
>CACYCN010000233.1 GCA_902772895.1 uncultured Ruminococcus sp. | reverse complement strand
GCCTTCGTGCGTTGCAAACACGGGAGCGGAAGCTTTCCGCCGTAGGCTTTGCGCCGCTTTTTATGAAGTCAGGACGTGTATCAATCCAGCACGAGCGCCCTGTGAAGGGCGTGAGGCGGTGTAATGATCATAAGCCTTCGTGCGTTGCAAACACGGGAGCGGAAGCTTTCCGCCGTTGTGCGGAAATCAATTTCCAGAAAATAAGCCGTTTCTTTACTTATTTTCGTAAATGAAGCAACTGATTTGTGAAAAAGGTGATAATCAGCTTTTTTAGGAAGGGGGTTCGGGGGATAACCCTTTTTTCACTTGAAAAAAGGGTTTCCCCCGAGAAAATGACGGACAAAATTGATTTCCATGGCGCCGCTGTTGTCGATGTTGCAAAAAGGAGAATGGTTTGATATAATAGAGACAGGTGAAATCGGGAAAGAAAGGAGTGATTATGATGAAACACCTGAACTGTGTCAACTGCGGAGCGCCAATGAGATTGGATGTTTCGGCATTGACAGCCGTTTGTCGTTACTGCGGCACCAGCTATGTGCTGAACCATGAAGATACGGATTACTATCATACTTTTTTTCGCAGAATGGGCGATATGCTCGGGGGCAGCAGTGAACAGGAACGCCGGCAGCGTGCCGATGAAGTCTGGAAAAATGCGGATGAACAAACTTTTGAAAGCATTGACGGAAATCGGATCGAGGTGCGCTATCTCAGCCGTTTCCGTATGCGGGATGCCGAAATCTTCGTGGCTCGCAGAAATATTGTCTTCCACTTCCACAGGGATAGTATGGCAAAGGCCGATCACTATCGGAAAATGGTTTCCCTGCTGGACTACCCTTCCGCCGATACCCGGAATCTTTCGGATTTTTTTCCGTGTGTGACCGGTGGGTTCGCTCTCAATGACGGAACCGGGATTCTGGTGATAAGAAAACATGAAGATGAATATCCCCTTTGTCTGTTCGGCAGATTGTCCGGAAGACATACCGCCTGGATTATCAGCCGTATGGAAAATCTTTGCTGTGTGCTTGAATATAACGGGCTGGTCAATCCCCTGATCGGAATCGATACCCTGTATATCAATCCCTATACCCATCAGGTCAGCCTTTACGGCGGATTCTCCGAAACCGTGAAAAATAACAGTCTCTCTGTTGACGGAAAATCTGTCCTCTCTACCCGTCAGAATCTGTTGGGTCTGCGTTCAACGGCGGCTCATCTGCTGGGTTTTCAACATGGCGGCAGTGTCAGGGCGGAAAAAAATATTCCGCCTGCATTAGCGGAATTTATCAATAGTCAGCCCCAGGGCAGCGCTTATGATGACTTTGCTTACTGGGATGAAATGCTCATCAAAGCTTACGGTGAACGGAAATTTATTACCATGGATACCGATGACGAACAGATCTACGGAAACAGGGGGTGACGGATATGGGCCGCGGCAGCTATCAGGCAAGTGACTGGGTCAGACTGAAAAATGAACGGAAACTCAGTCAATCCAGTCAGCTCTCCCATGTATTTGACAGTACGCAGGCAAAAAGCGGCTATCTCAGCCGGACTATCCGCTGTCGGGAATCCAGGGATTCGGACGATGCCTCCATGTCTACACCGGTGATTTTAGGATTTGATGTCACGGCTTCGATGGGGTATCTCGCCAAGGAACTGGCAGTGCATGCCCTGAACCGTACCGTTACACTGCTGCTTCAGGAACGGCCGATTACCGATCCTCAGATTCTGTGCAGCGCAGTCGGTGACAGTCAATCCGATCAGTCTCCCCTGCAGGTGACACAGTTTGAATCGGATATCCGTATCATACAACAACTGACGGAACTGTATCCGGAAGGCGGCGGCGGTGGGAATCACGGCGAGTCCTATCATCTCTTATGGTATTTCGCCGCCCGGCATACCCGTACCGACTGCTTTGAAAAGCGAAGAAAAAAAGGCTATCTCTTTACTGTCGGAGACGATCGTTGTCATCCGTCACTCAGTCCGCAGGAAATACGGCGGGTGTTCGGGGATGATGCAGACTATCCTCTCTCCAATGAAGAACTGCTGCGGGAAGCGCAGGAAAAATATCATACGTTTCATATTCATATTGCGGCAGGACGGCCGGATGATCCGACAATCCAATATGAATGGCGTTGTCTGATGCCGGGACATTTTACCGTGATCCCCCGGAACCGGATGAACTGTCTGGCGGAACTGATTTATGCCGTCATCGCCGTTACCGAAGGAAAAAGTGTCAATCAGGTGCTCAGAGGATTGGATCAGTCCCTTGCGGAAACCATTGCCCCTTCCGTTGCCCTGATTGAACCGCCGTCTGTCAGCAGGACGATTTCTTTTTAACGACGGCTCGTGAAAATCAACAAGGAAAGCGGAGACAGGAGGATCGGATGTTGCGGCGGCAATGTCTGATCGTCCCGTTTGAAAATCATACAGAATTGAACAGGAGGAATGAATCATGGGATACGGAAGTTATCAGGCAAGCGATTGGGCTAAACTGAAAAAAAGCAGAGGAATCAATCAGAGTTCGGATGCCGGCAGCCTGTTTTCGAAAAATCGTTCCAATGAAAAATATGATCCCCAGTTTATCAACATGAGAGAATCCTGCGACAGCGCGGATTCTCCGAACTCCACACCGATTATCATCGGATTTGACGTGACGGGTTCCATGGGTTATCTGGCTGCCGAAATCGCAAAGAATTCCCTGAATAAAACCATTACCCGGCTTTATGAAAAACAGCCGGTGACGAATCCTCATGTAATGTGCGCCGCCTTTACGTCACCGCCCTGTGAGGACCCGCTGCAGGTGACGCAGTTTGAAGCCGATATCCGTGTCATTGAACAGCTGCTGGAACTGAGAGTCGGTTTTGGCTTTAACAGATATGCCTATGATTCTCTGGTCTGGTACTTTGCCGCCAGACATACGAAAATCGATTCCTTTGAGAAACGTGGGAAAAAGGGCTTCCTGATCGGAATCGGTGATGAAATCTGCGGCAGTAAGGAGGGAGACGGTCTGGATGAAAACGGTATCCGTCAGATTTTCGGAGACGAGCCGGATCAACAGACACACTCCCGCAAGGAACCGGCTTTTTATTCCATGGACCGGCTGCTTGAGATGGCAAGTGAAAAATATGAAGTTTTCCACATCGTGACTCCCATGTATGGCGGAGATGCTTTTCGGACCTGGAATGAGTTTATGCCCGGCAGAGTGGCGCTGTTGGAACCGGATCATATTGACTGTCTTTCCGAAGTCATTACCTCCCTGATGCAGATCGCCGGCGGTATGAATAAGACTCAGGTGATCCGTCAGTGGCCGGAAAATGTTCAGCCGGTTGTGAGCCGGGCGGTTGAAAGTATTAATCCTGCTTTATTCGGAGGACACGCAACCTGATGGAACTGACTGCTGTAATCGGAAAAAATTTCGGAGATGAGGGAAAAGGTCTGGCTACCGATCATTTCGCCGCCCATGCGCAGATGCAGGGACAGCGCTGTCTGGTGATCCGTCATAACGGCGGGGCGCAGGCAGGTCATACGGTTGACCGTCCGGATCGGAGATTTGTCTTTCATCAGTATTCTTCCGGTTCTTTCCGCCGTGCCGACACCTATTGGGCAGAAACGTTTCTGCCCGATCTGTATAAGCTTCCGGAAGAAGCGGAGGAGTTCTGTCATCAGAACGGGTTTCTTCCGAGAATCTATTCGTCCGTTTACTGCCGTTGTGTTATTGTGGATGATGTGGCTCTCAATATGGCGCTGGAAAGTGCCAGGGGAAAGAACCGTCATGGCAGCTGCGGAATGGGCATCAATGAAGCGGTAGTGCGTTCGGAGGATCCGGACTTTCAGCTGCCGCTGCACCGTGTATTGTCTCTGAGTGCGGAGAGGCTTTATCATGAGCTGAAACGGATCCGCCGGGAATATGTTCCCCGCAGACTGGAACAACTCTCTCTGTCGTTATCGGCTCTCGGAGAATACGCCGAACTGCTCACCAATGACAATGTGTTATATCATGCCGCAGAAGGAATGAAGGCGGCAGAAATTTTTCTGACACCCTTGAGTGAACCGATGCTGACCGGTTATGACAGTGTGATCTTTGAGGGCGCTCAGGGGCTGATGCTGGACGAAGATAACGAAGCTTATGCGCCGCATCTGACCAGTTCCCGGACAGGTCTTTCCAATCCTATGGCATTTTGTCGGCGCTATTTCCCCGGTGAAACACTGCAGGCAGTATATGTTACCCGTTCTTATGTTACCCGTCACGGCGCAGGTCCGCTGCCGTATGAGGGTATGTTTGACCGGGAACGGTTTCCTGTTACCGATGAAACCAATCTGCCCAATGACTGGCAGGGTACCCTTCGTTTTGCCCTGCATGGGACGGAGGATGAATTCCATGCCCCTGTCCGTCAGGAACTGGAACAGACCTGTGAAAAGGTGGCTCCTGCCCTGATGATTACCCATCTGAATGAAACGGACGGTAAGGTCTGTACCGTTAACGGCGCGTTTATCCCTACCCGTTGGTGCGCCGAAAATCCCGAGCCTTTTTTTCGGAACGTGTTTTTATCGGATTCTCCTTATGCCGAAAGTGTCCGGCATTTATTGCTCTGAAACCATATCCTGAAAACAAATATACGGTGTGCAGTTGAGAAAAGCTGCACACCGTATATTTGTAGAATAAAACCCCACGTTAGACGTGGGGTTCAGTGAAGGTTTAGCGAAGAGTCTTTAAAAAAGAAAACCTCCAGTGAAATAATAAAACTGCGGTCT
>CACYCN010000232.1 GCA_902772895.1 uncultured Ruminococcus sp. | reverse complement strand
GGGGGAAACCCTTTTTTCAAGTGAAAAAAGGGCGCAGAGCCTGCGCACCAGTGACTGTTTTGCAAAGACACAATGAACCGTTTGTTAAGAACTTTGCAAAACATAATCGGGCGCGGCAGCTTGCCGCTCCCTGCACCTGTCATAAAAAGCATCAATTGGCTCTGCGATCAATCCCTTGACGGTCCATTCCACACGGCAGAAATATCCCGGGACGGGTTATGATACACTGACGGTTCCAATGGGAGAACGCAGTATCCCGAATTGATGGGATCATCCATCCTGCCAGGCAAAATGAAAAACAGGTATGCATTCCGAAGAATGACATACCTGTTGGTTTCAGGGTAACAGAATGATCGATTATGCGGTGTAGTCAGACCATGCGCCTTCGTTATATTTATACTTTGTCTTTTCTACGCCACGACCGGCTTTTGCTTCAACAGAAGTGTCAATTGTGTAAACCTGACCGGCATTAGCGTCACTGAAGGCCATATCAGCGGTCTGATAGCCAATGGTACCTGCCTGGATTTCCTCGTCCGATACGCCGGAGTTGAAGATGATCATAGAAGCTTCAACGGGCATTACGCAGCGATAGATATCGGTATCGCCGACTTTCTCCATCTGAACGCCGGGCCATGAGGTGCCGAGATCCTGGGTACCGTCTTCTTTATTGGCGGGATACGGGTCACCGGTGAGTTTGTTCGTGATGAGGTGATAGTCATCGTTCCACCAATAGGCATAAACATTTTCCCATTTGGTTCCGCTATTGTCAAAATACACATAGTCTTTGACGTCGCCTTCGGATGCGGAGGAAGCTTCTGCGGAAGATTCGGCAGCGGCAGATTCCTCTGCGGTGGACTCGGCAGCAGTAGATTCAGCGGAAGAAGACTCAGCGGCAGTGGATTCTGCAGCAGAAGATTCGGTTGTAGAAGCAGCACTGGATTCACCGGCTGTAGAGCTTTCTGTTTTGGAAGAAGCGGCGCTGGAAGCAGGGGTACTGCTTGAGCCGGAACTGGAACCGTTATTGCTGCCGCTGCAGCCTGCGAAGGACAGAATTAATGCGGAAGCGCATAACACCAGACCGATTTTTCTAAACTTAACCATGATAATCTCCTCCTATATTTTCGGAGCTTCTGCTCCATAATTTGGTTATTACTATTATAGCAGAAAAGACAGTTTTTTTCAATAGAATTTATGAGATTTCGGAAATTATGTCGTTGTCGGTTCCGGCTGGGGAAGTACGTTTCTGATCGGGAATCGGGGAAATCTGTCACCGGAAAACAAGAGCGGATTCAGAAATCAAGAAAAAAGAACCGCCTGCGGACAAGCGGTTCTGAAAGGAGTGATTATACGATGATTTCGCCTTCTACATTACCGGCAATGCAAGCGGCATTTGCTTCATCGGTATCGATGTGCATTGCAGGAGCAAATCTCTCATGAACTCTGACAACGACGTCGCCGAAAATCAGTTTTCTGCCTTCGCCGCCGACAGCTACACTGACGATCTGCTTATCGGTAAAGCCGTTATCGGCAGCTGTTTTCGGATCAAAGTGGATATGTCTCTTGGCAACGATAACGCCCTCTGAGATTTCGACTTCACCCTTAGGACCAACGAGCTTACAGCCCGGTGAGCCTGCCAGATCGCCGGATTCCTTTACCGGAGGAACGATACCGAGTTTACGGGCATCGGTGAAAGATACTTCTACCTGATTGGCGGGTCTGACGGGACCGAGGATAGAGCAAACAAGTTCACCTTTAGGACCGACAACGGTTACTTTTTCAAAACAAGCAAACTGACCCGGTTGGGAAAGATCTTTTTTGTTGGTGAGGGTAGCGCCCTCGCCGAACAGTGTTTCAAGAGCTTCCTGTGTAACGTGGACATGACGTGCGGATGTTTCAACAAGAATTTTCATGATGGGTTTTCTCCTTTTAAAGCTATTTTTGCAGTATTCGCTGCTTACTATCTTATTTTACAACGATTCGTCTCAAAAGTAAATATCCTACCGCAAGTTTCTCTTCCAAGGGCTCTGCCCTGGCAGGGCTCCTCGCCCTGCACTTCGCCGGGCTCTGCCCTGGCAGGGACTCTGTCCCTGCACCCTGCCGGGCTCTGCCCTGGACCCGCCGGGCTCTGCCCTGGACCCGCCG
>CACYCN010000231.1 GCA_902772895.1 uncultured Ruminococcus sp. | reverse complement strand
GTATCAGGCATTTTTCCGGTACCTGCCGTTATTCCATGGATCCTGACAATACCGCTATGATGTGTTATCTGCCTTGTGATGACGAGGAAGAAGTACGAAACTATCTTGTCAAAAGCGAAGCACAATGGAACAGGATCCAGCCGGATTATCTTGACGCTGCCGTTCTGCTGAACGGAACTCATATCGGCGCCGTCAGTATCGAAATGGTGGAAAACCGTTCCGCCGGAGAACTGGGGTGGATCATTGATAAACGGTTCTGGGGATCGGGTTATGCTGCCGAAGCGGCGGCTGCGTTTATGGATTATTTCAGCCGGCGTTTTTCCGTTACCCGGTTTATTGCGCATTGTGATGAAGAAAATTATGCCTCCCGTCGGGTGATGGAAAAACTCGGAATGACCCTGACGGATACCTACAGCGGCAGAAAAAACCGGAACTCTCCCGCTATTCGCAGAGAATGTCTGTTCCGGCTGGAGGTAAAGCGGGAGCGGCGGCAGGGGTTGTGACAGCGTTTCCATGAAAGGCTCTCGGGAAACGATGATTGTTTCAGAATTTGACAGATGTTTTGAAAGGAGGGTGGGGAGACAGCAGACTGCCGATCCGGTGATCCTTTGCAAAGACGGGAATATCTGACCGGTATGATCTTGCGGAAGGATGACGGAAGCGCGGAAGGCTTTCTCCGGAAAAATGGGATTTGTGCATTTGCATTTACATACGGAATATAGTTTGCTGGACGGTGCCTGTCGGATCAGGGAACTGATGAAACGGGTCAGGCAACTGGGACAGGATGCCGTAGCCATTACCGATCATGGAGTCATGTACGGTGTGATCGATTTCTATAAGGCAGCCCTGGAAGAGGGAATTCGTCCGATCATCGGATGTGAAGTGTATGTGGCACCGAAAAGCCGGAAAGGCCGCAGTGAATGGGACAGGGAATCCTGTCATCTGGTACTGCTGTGTGAAAACGAGATCGGCTATCACAATCTGATGAAACTGGATTCCCTTGCCTGGACGGAGGGGTTCTATCATAAACCAAGAGTTGACTGGGAACTGCTGGAACAATATCATGAAGGACTGATTGCCTTATCGGCGTGTCTGGCAGGGGAAATTCCCAGGGCTTTACTGCAGAACCGTTATGATGATGCCAGACAGACGGCGCTGCGTTTTCAGAGGGTGTTCGGAGAGGATCATTTCTATCTGGAACTGCAGGATCACGGTATCGTGGAACAGAAACGCATTAACCCTCAGCTGATAAGGCTTTCACGGGAATGTCATATCCCGCTTGTCGCTACCAATGACTGTCATTATCTTACCAGAGAGGACAGCCGTTTGCAGAATATCCTGCTCTGTATCCAGACGAACCATACCGTTAATGAACAGCATCCCATGCGTTTCCCTACGGATGAATTCTATGTCAAGAGTGAGGAAGAAATGCGGGCTTTGTTTCCGGAAGTACCTCAGGCTCTTGAAAATACACAGAAAATTGCGGATCGCTGTCATGTGGTATTTGAATTCGGGAAACTGAAACTGCCGCATTTTGAAGTTCCCGATCATCAGGATCATACCGAATATTTCCGGAAACAATGCTATGAGGGACTGTATCGTCACTATGGCGAGCACCCTGATCCGTCACTGACGGAACGGCTGGAATATGAAATCGGCGTGATTGATGCAATGGGTTATGTCGATTACTTTCTGATCGTCAATGATTATGTGGGTTATGCCAGACGTACCGGGATTCCCGTAGGACTTGGCAGAGGTTCCGGCGCCGGCAGTCTTGCCGCTTATTGTATCGGCATTACCGGCATTGATCCGATCCGCTATGATCTGCTGTTTGAACGGTTCCTGAATCCGGAAAGAGTCAGTATGCCCGATTTTGACATTGACTTCTGTAAGGACAGACGGCATGAAGTTATCGAATATGTGATCCGGAAATACGGTGCCGATCATGTGGCGCAGATCATTTCCTTTGGTACGATGGCGGCAAAAGGTGCCGTCAGAGATGTGGGACGTGCTTTGGGATTGCCGTATGCCCTGTGCGATAAGGCGGCTAAGCTGATTCCGAATGATCTCGGGATGACCATCGAAAAAGCATTGAAGACTTCCAAAGAACTCCGTGAATTATATGAACAGCAGATGGAAATCCGTGAACTGATCGATACTGCCGCCAAATTGGAGGGTACCCCCCGTCATGCCACTACCCATGCCGCCGGTATCGTGATCACCGAACGGCCTGTCAGTGATTATGTGCCTCTCTCGAAAAATGATGAGGCAGTCGTTACCCAGTTTCCGATGACGACCCTGGATGAACTGGGGCTGTTGAAAATGGACTTCCTGGGACTGCGGAATCTGACCGTGATCCGTGATGCGGAAAATGAAATTCACCGGACCGATCCGGCTTTCCGTGTGGATGAGGTTCCCGATGATGATCCGGCAGTTTTTGAATTGTTTGCCTCGGGGGATACGGAAGGCGTCTTTCAGTTTGAATCCACCGGTATGAAACGGGTGCTGACACAGCTTCGTCCCGAAAATATCGAGGATATTATCGCCGTTATTTCCCTCTATCGTCCCGGCCCCATGGATTCCATTCCACGCTATATCGAAAACCGTCATCATCCGGATCGGATCACCTATGCCCATCCGCTGCTGGAACCGATTCTGAAAGTGACTTACGGTTGTATCGTCTATCAGGAACAGGTGATGCAGATTTTCCGCTCCTTAGCCGGCTATTCGCTGGGCAGAGCCGATATCGTCCGACGAGCCATGTCCAAAAAGAAAAAAAGCGTCATGGAACAGGAACGGAAAGTCTTTATCGAAGGACTTTGGGATGACAGCGGCAATCCTGTTGTGGAAGGATGTATTTATCGGGGCGTTCCCCGTCAGGTGGCGGAGGAAATCTTTGCCGAAATGGAAAGCTTTGCCTCTTATGCTTTCAATAAAAGTCATGCCGCCTGCTATGCGCTGCTGTCCTATCAGACCGCTTATCTGAAATGTCATTATCCCAAAGAATATCTGGCGGCATTGCTTTCCAGTGTCCTGGATCAATCGGGGAAGGTGGCTGTCTATATTGACGAATGTAACCGCAGGGGAATCCGGGTCACCAATCCTCATGTCAATGAAAGCGCCGCCGGCTTTACCGTCCGGGACGGTTCTATCAATTTCGGTCTCCTTGCCGTGAAAAATCTCGGCAGGGGACTCATCGATTCCGTGATCCGTGAACGCTCCCGCAACGGGAAATTTATTTCCTTCTATGATTTCTGTTCCCGGATGTACGGCAGCGAACTGAACCGCCGTGCCGTAGAAAGTCTCATTGACTGCGGTGCGCTGGACGGTCTCGGCGCTAACCGCAGACAAATGCGGGAAGCGGTCGGTCTGTTTCTGGAGGCGATTGCCGATGACAGACGGCAGAATGTGGAAGGTCAGCTGAATTTATTCGGCATGGTGGACGACAGTCAACCGTTGGAACCGGAATTGCCGTCTCTTCCCGAATTTCAGCCCTCCGAACTCCTTGAAATGGAAAAACAGGCAACCGGTCTGTATCTCACAGGACATCCTATGACGGCTTATGATTCCGTGATCCGTCAGCTTAAAGCCGATAGTCTGATCCGGATTCTCAATGATGACGGTTCGTCCTATCCCGATCATAAACGGGTGGATGTATTTGCGATTGTCAGTAAAATTAACGTGAAATCTACCCGTAATCATCAACAGATGGCTTTTGTCACTCTTGAAGATAAATATGGCTCCATTGAAATGATCGTGTTCCCGGATGCGCTGATGCAGTACGGCGCTCTGCTGCAGGAAAATGCCGTGCTGAGGATCGATGCTGCCGTCAGCAGCAGGGAGGATGAGGATAAAAAACTCATCTGTCGTTCCGTTCAGTCCGCTCCGCTGAAATTATCCGGCGTATCGTCCGGGGCGGAATCCTCTGCATCTTCTCCTGGGGGTTCCGCTGATACCCGTTCCGTTCATGGTTCCGCTGAACCTGCGGCGCCGGAACCCGCTTCCGGAAAACCGAAAAAAGAAGGCTTATATCTGCGGCTTCCTGATAAAAACTGTGAAGCCTTCCGCCGCGCAATGCAGATCGTGGAAATCTTCGACGGCGCTGCCCCTCTCTATATCTATTTCACCGAAAGTAACCAACTCTGGCATGTGCCTTCGTCTTTCTATGTGGATCCCAATGATGTGATGATCCGTGAACTCAAAAAAAGAATCGGTCCTCAGAATGTCGCTCTGGTCGGTCATCCCAGACGATTCTTCCGTTCCTGAGAGATCAAAAAGCATCCCGACAGAAAAGAT
>CACYCN010000230.1 GCA_902772895.1 uncultured Ruminococcus sp. | reverse complement strand
TGACGACACAGATCAGGAATTTGGCTTTGAAACGGGTTCTCAGATCTGCCAGTCTGATACCTGTCAGAACACTGCCTTCTTTCAGCGCCAGTTCAACAATTTCAAAATTTCTGACAGAAAATGTCTCGATTTTCAAGGCAGACGGAAGTTTCAGGATATTATACATTTCCCGGGCAGCCAGCATCTCCGGATTGAGCGCCAGTGACAGATCCAGCTGCTGACGCAGAAATCCGAGACTCTCCGCATTATATTCCGGGTTACGGATCCGGGCGATGGTATGTTTGGCGCCTAATTTCCGTGCCAGAAAACAGGCCAGCATATTCACTTCGTCTGTTGAAGTGAGGGCAAGAAAAATATCCGTATTCTGGATAGCCGCTTCTTTCAGGACAGTACAGTCTGTTCCGCTGCCGCATAATGCCATGACATCGTGAATATTCGTGATTGCTTCAATCACATCGGGATCAATGTCAATGGCAACCAGATCATGTCCTTCAGCTGCCAGATCTTCGATAATCGTCTCGCCGATTTTACCGCATCCCACCACAATGATTTTCATGCCAACCATTCCTCCCGCACTTACTGTTTTTCTCTTTCCGCCACATTTTTTTCGCTATATACAGTATCATTGTATCACAGTTATGACGGTAACAGTTAGTATTATTATGCTTTGTTTACCTGATAATAGTACATTTGTAACTTTTTGTTTCAAAAACTTGTGTCTGTCCCTTGTTACCGGAAAGACTGTAACCACAGCAAGAGTATCTTGAATCCTGGGTTCAATCATGTTATAATCATAGAGTTAATTGGGAAAGGAGGATCCTCTATGATCCGATATGTATTGTTTGATCTTGACGGCACTTTGCTGCCGATGGATCAGGACGTTTTTACCAAAGCTTATCTGAAAGTGCTTGCCGAAAGAATGCAGCAGAACGGTCTTGATCCGAAAATACTGATTAAAGCTATCTGGAACGGAATGGGACAAATGCTCCGAAATGACGGTGAACACACCAATCAGGAAGTCTTTTGGGATAGTATGCAGAATGATCTCGGTAAACAGATTCTCTCCTCACACTCCGATTTTGACGATTTCTATCGTCAGGACTTTCAGAAGCTGCAACAGGTTTGCGGGATGAATCCGATGGCTGCCGAAGCTGTCAGACGGGTAAAAGAAAAAGGCGCCGTTCCGGTTGTGGCAACCTTACCGGTCTTTCCTGTCGAAGCCATTGAATCCAGAATTCGCTGGGCAGGAATCGATCCGAAAGAGTTTGCTTTGATCACTTCCTATGAAAACAGTTCCTTCTCTAAACCCAACCCTGCCTATTATCAGAAAATTCTGCATCGGCTCGGCTGTCAGGGAGAGGAATGTCTGATGGTGGGCAATAATACGGACGAGGATATGATTGCCGAAAACACGGAAATGAAAGTGTTTCTGCTGACGGATTGTCTGATCAATGAGAGCGGTAAGGATATCAACCGCTATCCTCACGGCGGCTTTGAAGAATTACTGGACTATCTTCGTCAGCTCTGACCCTGACACCTGCTTTTTCCGACTTTGTGAAAAGTCCCTCCGGGACTCCGAAAGCGATATTTCCGGCTTTCCTGTTTCACTTACATTCCTTCCCATCATAGGAAATGCGAAAAGCGGCAGCTTGTTCTGACAGGCTGCCGCTTTATTATATTTATTTCTGATTTGTGTGTCGGTTTCGCAGCAGGACAGGAAACTGCCCCTGTCAGGAAAGCCGGCAAGCCGCCGACATGACGAGGAAAGGCAGCGTATCCGAAACAGACACAGCATTATAAAAATCTGACACACATAAGACATAACAGGTCCAGAAAACGAATGTTTCGAGAGATACTGCCTTTTGCTGTGTGAAACCGATACCCCTATTCTGCTTTATTGTTTCATATCGGGAAACAATGCTTCGATCGCTTCAAACAGACTACCGCTCATGATCGGATACTTTGCCAACAACTCTCCCTTGATCTCCGGAGAAATAGCGGTGTGAAGATACAGGGAATCCAGACCGGCTTCATAGGAACCTTTGATATCCGTAATATAGTCATTGCCGATCATGATGGATTCTTTCGGATCCAGATGATGCTTCTCCAGCAGCCGTTGATAGAACATCACGTCAGGCTTGGCGCATCCCTCGTCAGATGATATCAGGATGTCATCAAATTCATCATAGATCCCCATCATACGAATTTCCGGCTCCGTAAAAATACGCTGAGCGTTCGAAAGCAGATAAATCTTGCCGCCATGTGAACGGATCGCCTCAAACAGTTCATATACTCCGTCATAGAGCTTAATGAATTTCAGGGAAAGCGCACGGAATGTCACCCCTGTTGCTTTTGCCAGGGTCATATCACATTCCACACCCTTTTCCAGAAACAGACGCTGGAATACATATTCGATCTGGGGCTCCGGATGAGTGGTATAACGCTCCTTAGGCAGTTGCGCGATCTGGTCGGCAAGGTATTCGTCATATTTTTTTCTGAGCTCCCTGGATGTATATTCGGCTCCGTTCATTGTGTAAATTAAAGCCATATTTTTCCATAAACTATACTTATATTCGTTGGTACGGATGTCTACAAGTGTGCCATACAGGTCAAAAATATAATTACGATACATGGTCTGATCTCCTCCATTATCTTGATAACTCTATTGTAATATATTTCCTCAATAATTGCAATTCTTTCTGCAAAAGAATTTCATTTTCTTTTCCTTTCAGGTGAAACGGCAGTGTTGACCGAAAGTCTCTGAAGGACTCTTGCCGAAACGGACTTTTCTGTTATATCGGGATGTCCGATAGGATTATTTTCTCAATTCGTTTTTTTCGAAAGGGGTTTCCTCCTAAGAAAACTCCACGGATAAAATGGATTTCCGTGGCTCTGCACAGATTTTTCTTTTATTTTGGAACAAACTGTGTTATAATGAGAGTATTGAAAAACGGGAGGCGGTTTGAATGGAGTATAATGCTTTTACAGAAGGCGTTGAATTAGGCGGACTGCGGAATAAAGACGATATCGGTATCCTGATCTGCTATATGCTGGATACCGTCAAGAAACCTTTTCTGAAAGATGATCTGATCGAAATTATTCAGGATAACGGTCTGGCCAATTATTTTGAAACAACGAATACCCTTTCTGACCTGATCAAAAACGGAAATGTCGAATTCAGCGATGAGAAAAAGCGCCTGGTGCAACTCACCAATAACGGCAGATTGATCGCCAGACAGCTTCACTCTTCCCTGTCTCTCACCATCCGTCAGAAAGCTGCCAAAGCCTGCGCCAATATCCTGGAAAAACGCCGGGTCGAAAATGAAAACCCCGTCACAATCCAGAAAGCCGAAGGCGGCGGCTATCAGGTGACACTCCGTGTAACGGACGGTATGAGAGATCTTATGTCGCTCTCACTGTTTGTACCCACCATCACCGAAGCAAACCACATTAAACGCACCTTTCATAAAAATCCGGAACGTCTCTATTCTATCATGTTAGCCGCCGTTATCGGTGAAAAAAATATGATCCAGAGCGCTTTGAAGGAGTTGAAAACATGAAT
>CACYCN010000229.1 GCA_902772895.1 uncultured Ruminococcus sp. | reverse complement strand
GCATCCGTTTGTTACCTTTCCGTAGCATCCGTTTGTTACCTTTCCGTAGCATCCGTTTGTTACCTTTCCGTAGCATCCGTTTGTTACCATTTCTTCTTCTATTCTTTTTCCCCATTTGATGTTTGTACTTGATCCTCCCTGTCCAATCCATTCGACTTCGTTGTATGACGTATTAATCGGTTGCACATAGGTGTACCCAATATTCGTTACTTCTGCTGATATTAATTTCAATTTTGAAACTTTAAACTCGACATAATATTCACTTCCGCTGGTGGAGGTAACATTAGATGCCGGAATCGTAAAAGTTTTTTCATCTCGAATTGTATAGGTTGTAGTATCTCCGATATTTGTAAATTGTATGGTTCCTGCAGTAGAAGCGACAGTCAATCTTACCATAGCTTGACGTGGAATATAGAGACGGCCTGTTCCGCTGCCGGTGCATTCGACGTCTCCCGTTGAGTTGTTGCGAGCAATTCCACTTTGATTCTCAAATCTTATGATTTTTTTCGGACCGGCAATCAATGGAGTTCCGTCGCTGTTTTTGTTCTTAATTCCTTTGAATTCTCCTGAAGTGTATTCTGTATTGTAACAACTTCCGTCCAAGAATTTTTTGCTTGTGTCACCGTAATTTATTCTGAAATCAATTTTGTCTGATTCTGCAAGCGGCACTAATGAGTAATCGTTATCGAATCCCAAGTAAGTCATTTCTCCCGGTTCAAACCAATCTGGTTTGTTTACGAGCATTACCAATACTTTTTTACGGCCTGAAGTTGTTTTGGACGGACGAGACAAAGTGTCAGCGCCAGCTGATGTCTTAACATCACTTGTCCAGCTCTGCCAGAAATTATTCGCCCATTCGAATGGAATGAACAGGAAATTCGAGACATTGTTCGGATCGTAAACTGGGAATAAAGCGTTACACATTTCGTAGATTTTCACCATGTCTGCTGTCGGCTCTATCATGTAGTACGGATTGGGAAAGTAAGTTGTACATTTTCTTTCACATTTCATCGACAATTGGTTTGCATATCCTGCCAAACATGGATTGAGATTCATTCTCATATATTTGTGTTGATCTCCGCTACTTGGTGCTGCATTTGAAAGAAGATTTCCAAATGTGTCTCCTCGACGGCACATGATCGGACATCCCGTCAGAATTGTATTCCAAACATAACTATTTACCAACGCTGCACCTGCTTCTCCTCGTGTTCCATACATAGCCGCTGTTGGGTATAACGGATTTGTCCATGGCGTAAATTCTGCGAACTGAGGTATTGCAATCGTGTATCCTGTTTTATCCGGGCTAATCGAAACCTTTGCGGAATAAGGAATCAATCCCATCGTCACTCCTTTGATGTGATAGAAATTATCTTTCACAAAGTTTTTGCATGCTTGTCCCATCTGGTATATTGGAGTGTTCTTTGTGTTAACGGAAAAAGTCGGAGTAGTTTCAGTTGGATATGTACTTGACTGCCCATACTCGTTTGCTGTTGACGGATATTCTGCTGTTGGCGATGCTGTATCATTATTATTTATATTGCTCGCAGCCCCATTTACCGGAATCGCTAAAACTATATCAACATTTAATTCTGCTGGTTTGGCATAGGCCACTGTTCCTGGGTATCCAATGCTTGAGTCTGTTGTTACTTTGATCCGATCATTGTCTATCGATATGGTTACAGGATCTGTTCCCGAAGGAGTCGTTCGCTTTTTATAGGTCTTCTTAACTGACTTAAGATTTCCTGATACCGTCGATGAGGTGTGATATTTCCATGGAGAATACTGAGACACCGATGTTGATGTACTCGGTATCGTCATAGCAAACCTGTTGTGAGTATCAGAACTTCCAGGCCAAAAAAAACTGTTGTTTGGATAATATAGCTGACCTTGAGCATTTTTTTTCGCTAAAAGATCGGTCGGATTTGCTCGACACGGTAAACCATAAATATCGTGATGTATCAGTTCATACTGATGATTTGCTCGCTTCGTTTCGTCAATTTCATCGAAATAACTGTATCTGTATGACGGATTTGTGTTTAAATCAGTTTCTCTCCAAATTCGATGATAGACATTTTCGTAGCCTCCTCCGGTTCCATCAGATGCTGTTGTATAGTAGCCTCGATAGTATCTCAGCAGATACTTATTCGCATTGGTATATTTGATTTCTTTGGACGCCATAACCGACGCCTGCGTTATCATTTGATCTGCGGCATAGTCAACCTTAATCGGTACAAATTTTTCGTCCGTATGAGTCAATTGTGGGGTGCTTTTTATATCTAATCCCGGAACTGCCTCATAAAGGTTAGTGTTTCCTTGGATATAGCAGGGACTGTCGTTGTATATTGCGTCTACAACTTTCATCAATGCGTTCTTCTGGTATGACAAATTTAATCCTGGATTCCAATTCTTCGCTACTGCTAGCGCTGCCTCCTGAGCACACTTTTTGTAATAGGTCAACGTGCCTTTCACTTGGTCGATTTTAACTTCATTCTCGGTCATTTTATCCATGACGTACTTGATTCCAAACAAAAGCACTGGTATAGATATAATCATCAGGATTAAAACGTAGCCTGATCTCTTTAATTTTAATCTTCTATTTTGAAAAAAAAGCAGAGACTTGATTTTCGGTAAAAATCTGAGAAAAAGCGCGCAGAATCTGATCAAAACAGCACGGCAAATTGAGCTTTTTAAGATTAGTTTTTGTGCGTTTTTGATGGAGAAGAAAAAGGCTGATTTTAGTATTGTAAAAGTTTGTGTTTTGATTCTAGAGAAGGAGTTCTTAGGGCTTTGACCTAATTTAGTATAGTTCCTCCCCCCGTCAACCTTTTTTGACACACTCG
>CACYCN010000228.1 GCA_902772895.1 uncultured Ruminococcus sp. | reverse complement strand
CATCCACGTATTTCAGGGCGGATTTATTCAGCTCCGTCGCATAGACCTTGCCGTTTTCACCCACGCATTTACTGAAATACCAGGTGAAAAATCCGCCGCCGCATCCGATATCGGCAATCGCTTCGCCTTCCTTGACCTTGAAAAACTCACACATTTCTGTGGTATGCTCCCAGGCGCTGCGGTTCGGGTTATTGAAGATCAGGAACTCATTCCAACGATTCAGCTTACTGATCGAGAATTCCTTACCGTTATATTCAAAGTTGGTTTCGTCATTGGCATTCTCCGGATCCGGCAGCGACAGATGGAACTTATAGAACAGGTAGGTCTTCAGCCGCTCAAAGTCATTGCCGCAGAAGTAGTCCGCATAGAATTCCACACCTTTATCGGCTGTCATGGCCTGACGCCTGGCTTCATCTGCCAACTTATATTCGATAAACCACAGGAACGCCGTATAATCGTCACCGATACGTTCCTTCGGCCATAACTCTTCAAATCCCTGATAAGCCGCTCTGAGTTTCTCTTCGTCATTCTCCATGAAGCCTTCATACATCACACGACCGATTCTCTTTCCACGTGCCGTATAACCGGATGTGGAAGTACCGATAATGCGATAGCGTGCCAGTGAGACATTGGAATCGACAAAAATATCATTCTCGCCCAGTTCCGGTTTTTCCGGCGCCTGATCGGGAATATCCGTCATGTCAAAGACCAGTACATAACGCTGGGGGGTGAACTGATAGGTATCTACCAGGGTGAAACCATAGTAATAAAGCTGTGCTACCAGAAGATCTTTACTGATATAAGGACCGTGATACGGCAGATCCTGTCCGGTCACAAGGTCATTGTCTACAATAATCAGCTTACCGCCGCTGCCGAGCGCATGACGGATACTTCCGACAAATTCCTCCCGTTCTTCATCCGTGAACGCCGCATAAACATTGTGATACAGCGAACAGATATAAACCACATCTACCGTGATATCCGGAGAAAGTCCGATTCCTTCAAAGCTGCTGGTGACAACCTCTACATTTTTGACCCCGTAATCCCTGACATAATGATTCAGGAATTCCAGGTGCTTAGGATTCGTCTCAATCGCATAGACCTTGCCTTCTTCGCCGACAATATCCGCAAATTTGAAAGAATAATATCCCGGTCCGCAGCCGACATCCGCCACTCTCATGCCGGGCTTCAGCGCCAGACGTTCAATATTCTTTCGGGTAGATTCCCAACGTTCTCTGTCGGGGTTATTGAAGAGGATAAAGTCCTCTAAGAAACGCATATGTTTCTTCAGATCGGTGTGGTCTCCCTCACCGTATTCCTTGATATGATACTTATAGTTCAGATAGGTATCGAGATTGGCAAAGTTATTCTCTTCCCAGAGATCAACAAAGCTCTTGACAGCCGGCTGACTGACCAGCATCTTTTTCTGGTCTTCATCCGCCAGAAAATAACGGCACAGCCATTCCAGAGCCGTATATTCACCTCCGAAGTTTTCATTCGGAATCAGTTCTTCATACAACTCGATCGAGCGCTCCAACAGTGACGGATCACCGCTGCTGAGATATTCGAGGATCATGCCGGCACATTTCTTGCCGCCTTCTGTGATATCAAAGGAATCCAGACTGCCGAGATGAATCTTCGACTGCTGATCCTTGACTTCAATCACTAAAGGATTCTTGAATTCTTCCATACATTAAATTTCCTTTCCTGAATTTTGACTGGTAAACAGCCGGTAGTATTCGCCCTTTTGTTCCATCAACTCCTCATGTTTTCCGGATTCGCTGATCACACCGTCCTTGAGTACCATGATTTTGTCAGAAAACCGGATGGTATCCAGATGGTGGGCAATCATCATAAATGCCGTATTCTGATCGGCGTGCATAACTCTGTCCAGAATCCGCTGAGCCGTTTCTTTATCGAGCGAGCTGGCAGCTTCATCAAAGATGATAAGTTTTGCCTGATCCGCCACCGCTCTTGCCATACAGATCAGCTGTTTCTGTCCTTTGGTAATGCGTTCGTCATATTCATGGATCACCGTGTCATAGCCCTGCGGCAAATGGGCGGCAATCCTGTCAACTTCCGTGAGAGCGGCAATTTTCAGGATCCTGTCCCTGTCATCGTCCTCTACCCCATAAACGAGGTTATCCCATAGGGTACCGCTGATCAGGCGGCTGTCCTGCAGGACGGCGGAAGTATTTTTCAGTATTTCATCATTGGCGATCTGCCGTTTTTCGGTATCGCCGAAGTAGATATTCCCTTCATAACCGTCAAAGAATCCGGTAATCAGATTCAGAATCGTCGTCTTACCGGAACCGGTCTTACCTACCAGCGCCGTAATCTGACCGGGTTCCAGACTAAAGGAACAATGCTTCAGCACCGGTTTGTCAGGATAGTATCCGAAGGATACATCCTCAAAGCGCAACCCGCTGCCGTGAAATGTCCCAGAACCTGACGATTCCGTTTCCGGTACCGATAACAGTTCCAGAACCCGTTCGGCACCGCTGGATACCATCTGCAGCTGCAGAATCACCTCTCCGAAACCCATCGAGGAATCCGTAAACTGCTTGGAATACATGATAACCGCCTGCAGAGCGGCAATCGTCAGCGCCCCTGCCATAATCATCCGGGAACCCACAATGACTGTCGCCATAAAGCCGAGATTTCCCAGTACGATCATCAGCGGCTGGATAAAAGCGCTTCTGACCATTGCTTTGCCGGAAGCCTGATAGTAATCCCGGCTGAACTGTTCTGTCAGCCGATCGACCCTTTCTTCACTGCCGGTCATTTCAATGGTGCGGAAGTTCTGAAAACTCTCCTCTAAATGGGCATTGAGTTTACCGAGTTTATTCTGACGGATCAGGAAGTGACCGAAAAGCTGTTTGGACATGATCTGTACCGCCAGTACCGAAATGACCGTCACAACTACCGTAATCAATGTCAATTGCCATGACTGTGTCAGCATCAGTAACGTACAGCCGATAATCAGACTCAGTGAGGTCAGAAACCGGTCTACCGTCTGGGCAAAGGAACAAACGGAAATCGCATCGTTTGTCATCCGGCTCATGGTATCGCCAAAACTGAACTGATCACTTTCTGAAATGGGGATATCCGTTATTTTATGGTAGAGCCGTTTTCTCAGCTCCACCGCCATTCCCTCCGAAATGGAGGCGGTAATATAGGTCTTGAAGTAACCGCAGATACCGTCTGTGACAAAGACGGCAATCAAAATAACAATGGTCACTTCGATCGAGCTTCTGGGCGGCATCTGCTGAAGCATCGCCATAAAGTAATTCAGACATTCCTGAATCAGTACCGGTACCGATAACCGGATCAATATGGTGATTACCGTGAGTATCAGCAGGATAATCAGTCTTCCCTTCTGTTTTTCCAGAAGAAACGACAGTCTTCCTACCATCGATCTGATCTCTCTGAACGAGAGCTTACGTTTTTCGCCCTTCATGGGCATTCCGTTCATCGGCGGCATTCTCTCAGCCTCCCTTGTGAAAGCACAAACTGTTTCCCGAATTTCTCGGCACTCTGAAGACGCTGTGTCAGCAGAATGACCGTCATACCGGGATAGTTTTGCCTGAGATTCCGAAAGATCTGCTCCTCTGTCGCAAAATCCAGCGCCGAGGTAGCATCGTCAATGATGAGGATATCCGGAGACGCCGCAATGGCACGTGATATCAGCAATCTCTGGCGCTGACCGCCGGACAGCGAGTTACCGCCGGCATTCATCCGGGATTCCATACCATACGGCAGGGTCCCGATATAGTCGCCGAGCATGGCGGAATCCGCCGCCCGTTGGGCATCCTCTTTCCCGATCCCGTCTCTGCCCAGAATGATATTCTGATACAGACTGTCGGAAAAGACCGCATTGGCAGAGTTACTGACAATGGCAATCCGTTTCCGGATCTTCTTATAGGAATAGTCCGCCAAAACCTGCTCTCCCAGTCGGATACTGCCTTCCGTCGGAACCATCCGTCCGCCCAGCAGAGAAGCAAGCGTAGACTTACCGCTTCCTGTCCCGCCGTAAACCGACAGATAGGTGCCTTTCGGTACACGCAGACCGATCTGTTCCAGCACCGGCTTCCCTTCTACATAAGAAAACGAAACATCCGAAACTTCCAGTTCTCCCGGCATCAGTTCTGCGCTGCTGCCGGAGGAATCGTCCTCTGTTTCGGTATCAAGAATTTCCTTGATTCTCTCATGAGACGGGAGAATCTCGGAAAGCATTTTGGAAAGATTACTGGCTGCCGCAATGGACATCAGAATCTGCTCCGTATAAGTGATGACCATCATGATATTACCGATAATATTCGGATCATCCTGCGCACGGATCCCGAGAATCACCACAATCAGTACAATCACGGCATTCATCATCAGCATCAGCAGCGGATTGAAAAAACTCAGTATCGAAAAAATCCTGACATTATGGAAAAACAGATCATTACTGATTTCATCAAACTGTTCCTGTTCGGTAGCTTCACTGCGCTGTAGTTTAATCAACCGCAGATTACGCAGTGTTTCCTGCAGTTTTTCATTGATACGGTCGATGATACGCTGTACCCTTCCGAAGATCGGCAGGGTCTTGACGGTAAAAAATACCATCAATGCAATCTGTACCGCTACGAAAATAATAAACACCAGTCCGAAACTGTTATTGATGCGGAATAACATCACCAATCCGCCGATACTCATCAGAATCGGTTTATACAGCATTTCCAGCAGCGCTTCAAAGTATGCCGATATCCTGTCGATATCCATGGTCATACGGGTGATGATCGTACCGTTATCAAAACGCCCGATCTGTGAAGATGACATGGATGTCAGCTTATGACAGCACCGGATCCGCAGACGATAGGAGAATTTCAGCTTCACGAAATTCGTCGCCACATAAGCCGCAAATCCGAATACACCTGCCATGACCGAAACGATCAGCATTTTGGTTCCGATAGCCGGAATGACATCGTGATTCTGCTGCATGATGCCCAGATTCACGATATCGCCGATATATAACGGTATCAGCAGGCTGCACGCCACGCCGCCGGTACTGCAGATCAGCGCAACCACCATCAGTACCTTATTATAGTATTTTATCATCTGCGTCTCTCACATCCTGTTTCTTTCGTTTTTCAATTTCCTATCCTTTTTCATGTTATCTCCTGACACATATCTCGGATGCACTGTCATAAACTGTCTATTCCGACAGTCCATGACAGTACCTTCGGGGGAGTATCGCCGTTTCCCTTTGAGAAAGCGGCGCAATTCTTTTTTGCTGATAAATCCGTCGTCTTTTCCGACTGATCATTCTGAAGTTTCCATGCTGTCTTTCCGACAGCATGGAAACCCTGTTGAATCAAACGGCTGTTTTTTTCCGGAAAAAGGGAAGTTTCCCGAACAATCCCGAAAGCCATCCGATCAAACGCTGCATCCATTTTGTGCGGAGCAGACGCCGCATCAGACCGGCAATTCCTTTCGGCATGAACAGGATCATCAGAATACAGATCAGACCAAGAATGATATTGGACCATGCCTTGAACTGGTCGAGAAAACCCGTCAGCAATACATAAATAATGGCCCCGATCACAGGTCCTTCAATGGTACCGACACCGCCGATAATCACGATGAACACCATGGAAATGGTCCAACTGACGCCGAATCCGGCTTCCGGACGGATCGTCAGATTATTGATATAGAACAGCGAACCGGCAATGGAAGTAAAGAATGCGGCAATGAGATAAGCCGTCAGCTTATGCCGACCTACATTGACTCCCAGCGAAGCCGCCGTCTGGATATCGTCACTCATCGCCGCCAGACCGAAACCCGGTTTTGTCTTCATCAGAAGATAGATGGCAACAATGGCAACCACACACAGAATCAGAGCTGCAAAATAAAGTTCTCCGGCTTTGGGATAGGGTTTGATCGTAATGGTCATACCTGCGCCCTGATGAACGTAATCCCAACTGGTAAAAAAAGTGCCGAGAGCTTCCGCACAGACCCATGTGGCTATCGCAAAATACATTCCGTTCATCCGTAAGAGCAGTAATGACTGTAAAAAACCGAAAAGCAGACTGATTGCGATACCGATCAGAATCCCGATCACAAAATTCAGTTTATATTCGGTTGTCACCATTGCAACGGTATAGCCGGATAACCCGATAAATGCCTGCAGACCAAGACTGGTCATTCCGGAAAAACCACTGAGAAGATTCCACATTTCTCCGAGGGTAATATAGAGGAAAATCAGCAGCATATTTCTGGTAACCTTACTGTTCAGTAAACCGCTGAATCCGAGGATCAGACATGCCGCAAATAATAATCCCAGAAAACCTAATCCAACAATACTTTTACTTTTTCTCATCACATCACTATCCATTGTTTCTGCACAACGTTTCCCCTTTTAAGCAAGGAGAACTGAAACGGCAGACTGCCGCTTCCGACTTTGTTACCGACAGCATTACCCATAACAAAATCCGTTTCAGAAAGGAATTTCAAAAGGTTCCTCAAAAACTATCGGTCAGACATAAGCCTACGGGCGCCGCGGAGGAATCTGGGACTGATGATCAGCATGATAATCATGAAGATATAGCTGATCAGTAAGCCGTAGTTTGCGCCGCCGATCACCTGAATCAGGCCGAAGAGGAACCCGGCAATCAGGGTACCGCGGATATCCCCCAGACCACCCAGAACAACAACGACTAAAGCAATCAGAAGATACTGACCGCCGCTGCTCGGAACAAACATCCATTTCATCCCCACACTCAGACCGGCGATCGCTGCTAAGGCTGCGGCAATTCCCATCGCAATGGCAAATGTCCGTTTGACATTGATTCCGGAAAGCCGTGCCGCCTCAACGTCATCCGCTGCGGCACGAATGGCACGGCCGGTATGCGTCTTTTTGAGAAACAGCTCCAGCAACAGAATCGTAATCATGCTTAATCCTAATAATAACAGATCCAACACCGAAAAATGAATTCCCAACAGGTCAAACGACATAAAACTGTACCCTGTGGAAATACTCTGGGAATCCGCCGTAAACATCAGCTGCATCCCGTCCTTCAGCATGATCGAGATACCGAATGTCACCAGCAGCGCCGGCTCGGCACCTCGTGACATGGCGTGATTGATCAGTACATATTGCAGGATGAAACCGAAAAGAAACATCAGCGGTACGGTGATAACCAGTGTCAGAAACGGATCCATTCCCCATCTGGTCGCCAGTATGGTGGAACCATAAGCTCCCAGAATCACCAGTTCGCCGTGTGCTAAGTTCGTGAGCTTGACGATGCCAAGAATCAGCGACATCCCCAATCCCAATAACGCGTAAATGCCGCCAAGGGTAATTCCGTTGACCAGCACTTGCAGTACATACATAACCTCTCATCCTTCACTTATCCGGCTGATACTGTCGGTTCCCGTGGAACCGGCGCCGGATCACAATCCGAAATAGGCTTCCTTGACTTCCTCCGGCGTCAGCTTTGCCGAAGGACCTTCCAGGACGACCTTTCCTTTCAACATAATATAAGTATAATCAGACATCTGCATCGCACGTCTGGTGTCCTGCTCCACGATCACGATCGAGACAGACTCTTCTTTGCTGATCTTCCGGATCGTCGCATAGATATCCTTGATCACCACCGGCGCCAGCCCTAAGGATAACTCATCAAACAGGATGAGCCGGGGACTACTCATCAGTGCCCGGCCGATCGCTACCATCTGACGCTGTCCTCCCGAGAGACTGCCGGCAGGAAGCTTTCTCTTTTCATACAGCACCGGAAATAATTCCAGTACCTTTTCCAGCGTCTGCTTTCCGGATGCCCGGGCGTTTTTCCCGAAACTTCCCACAAGCAAATTGTCCATCACTGACATACGGCTGAAAACATGACCTCCCTGCGGAACCAGGCTCAGTCCTCGTCTCACCATTTTTTCCGTCGAAAACCCGGTCACATTCTCTCCGTCCAGAATGACGGTTCCGCTGCTGGGAGAGAGCAGTCCTGCGATCGTATTCATCAGGGTCGTTTTTCCGGAGCCGTTGGCGCCGATAATCGAAACCAGACTTCCTTCCGGCATCTTCATCGAAACATCACTTACGGCAAGGAATTCACCATATTTGATACAGAGATTGTTGAGTTCCAGTAATTGTTCCGCCATACGACACCTTAATCCTTACCACCAAGATAGATTTCTTCTACGATTGCCGAACGAATTACTTCGTCCGGCAATCCACAGATCACGTTTTTTCCTTCCGCCATGCACATCAGCCGGTCGGTAGAATCCTTCATGACCTTCAGAACATGCTCGATCCAGATGATAGACTGTTCCGGATTTCTGAGCTGTTCCACCATTTTCATGACATCCTCTACCTCCGCTTCCGTCAGACCTGCCGCCACTTCATCCAACAGCAGCAGAATCGGCTTTGTACCGAGGGCACGGGCTACTTCTAATTTTTTCAGTTCCAGCAAAGGCAGCGCCCCTGCTTTCATACTTTTCTTCTCAATCAGACCGACCGTCTCCAGACAATGTTCCGCCACCCCTTTTGCTTCCTTTTTGCGAAGACCGGCACCATGGATCGTCGCAACCATGACGTTTTCCAGCACTGTCATGCTGACAAACGGACGTGGGATCTGGAAGGTTCTGCCGATGCCGATATGACATCTGGCATAGGGCGGCAGCCCGGAGATATCACGGTTCTGATAGATGATTTTCCCGGTAAACGGACGGATCAGTCCGGCAAGAGTATTCAGCATGGTGGTTTTGCCGGAACCATTGGGGCCGATCACACCGAAAACCTCTCCTTTCTGAACCGAAAAGCTCAGACCGTCAAGAATCTTCGTGCGTCCGTATCCGGAAGAAACATTGTCAAATTGAATGATTTCACTCATGATTTTTTGGTATTGGTTGCATTGCCTTCAATAAACTTACCTGTCAGCGGAATCTCCGTATGCAGGGAATTATCAATAATTTTCAGTTTCAGTTCGCCGTCCACTCTCTGCCACTGACCGCCGCAAAGTACGGTTCTGGCAAAAGGCAGACCATCCATCTCCTGGTCATACTTGACATGACCGATGATCGTATCTACATCAAGAGCGGCAATTGCTGCTTTGATATCGTTCTTATCCATGGACTTGGTAGTACGGAACGTCTGTACCGCCAGTTCCAGCGCTTCATAAGCATAGGCAGCAGGCTGGGGCATGGTTCTGCCGTCATTGTCAGCCGCATAAGCTTTATCCAGTTCTTCGCTGGAGACACCGGTCAGTCCGGAAGTGAAGGGATTCGTGGGCATCCACCAGACCTGTGTCATGATACCGTCAGCCAGATCACCCAGCGCATTGACGTCGCTTTCCAGCAGACAGCATTTACCCATCGTCACAGCGCCGACTTCTACACCGGCATTGATAACTGCACTGTAGGAGTTTTTGAAATCCGGCGGGATATTCGTACCGGCAATAACATCGATCTTTTCATTTTTAAAGGTATTGGCAAGGTTGGTAAAATCGGTCGTTCCGGAAGGATACTGACCCGGATCAACGGTAGTATAGCCGTCTTCTGCCAGTCTCTTGACAAAGAGATCATGCCAGGCTGTACCGTCAGCGTCATTGGCAAAGAGCAATCCGACCTTGGCGCCGCTGTTGGGAGCATAACCTGCCACCGTCCACAGTGCGCGCTGTGATTCATATACATCATCGAGTGTATAGAAGGACAGATATGTCCAGTTGAACTCATCCTGAGAATGAGCTACCGGATCAATCGGAGCCTGTGTAGCGATACAGGGTACTTCATAACGTTCCGCCTGACCTACCACCGGAATGACGGTATTCGGCGTCTGGATAGCGATGATCATATCCACCTGATCTTCTTCCACCAGTTTCTGCGTCAGTTCGGAACACTTATTGGCGTCTGATTCGGAATCATAGACAATCACCTGGAAGTCCATTTCCTTACCGTCAACGGTAATCGGATGTTCCTTGACATAATCGGTGATCTGCTTGACCACCCAGTCACAGCCTTCGCCGTTACCGGCCAGAGAACCGGTTGTCGGATTCACATAACCGACTTTGATCGTACCACCCTTTTCCGTGGTACCGGAAGCCTGGGAGCTTGTACCGGCATCAGACTTATCACTGCTGCCGCTGCTGCTGCCGCTGCCTCCGTTGCTGCAAGCCGCCATGCCTGCCGCCATTGCGACAGCACACAGCAGTGAAAGCCCTGCTTTCACCATTCTTTTCGTTTTCATTTTT
>CACYCN010000227.1 GCA_902772895.1 uncultured Ruminococcus sp. | reverse complement strand
TGCTGCGTAAACGGTTCGGCTCTTGGAACGAACGTGAAATGACATAAGAAAGTTGGCAGGTACGTTTTCGGGGGTCTCGGGGGGACTTTTTCGCAAAAGTCCTGCCATTTGGCATGTTTTGCTGTGTAAGTGGTTCGGCTCTTGGAATAAACGTCAAATGACATAAGCAAGTTGGCAGGTACGTTTTCGGGGGTCTCAGGGGGACTTTTTCGCAAAAGTCCCCCTGAGGCGCACGCCGCAGCGGGCGAAATGCTCTTTTTTGTGCAGATTGCTAAATGGTCACTTTTGGGATGGTCGGGAGGTTGTGGGTTATTTCTTCGTTAAAAATATCAAAATGCCCCGTTTCCATTTGTTGGTTAGTAACATAGAAATCAAGAAATGTATAATTTGCAGACATGAATTATTACTATATGCACAAATTCGAGAAAATTATAAAATTGTTATTGAAAAATGGGATTTTTTGTGATAAAATAACAAAAAGGATATTATAACTGGCTATCTGCGCTCATTTTTAACAAAATAGCGGTTATTTTATCATGTACGACACAGTAATTCAGAAAATTTTTTAAGAGTGTGGTGTATTTATGAAAACGGTAGCAACTGTATTGCAGTTAACCCGAAGCCTTTTGATCCTGACTCCTGCGGAGTATGATAAGGTTGAGGGCGGTCTCGGCGGCAACAAAAAAAGAGGGTCCTCGATGCCCACTAATTTCAGCGTTCCCCAGATCTTCGAACTGAATGATTCTCTGAAGGATCATCCTTACGAAAAATCAGACGAGTTGGCAGCATTTGTAAAACGCTGTGCCGAAAGCGTAAGTATGGAGCTTGGCGACCTATTCATTTGTATTGAGGATGAAGACGTTCTGATTACAAAGGAATATAAGCACGCTCTTGTCAACAAAGATAAGCTTCTTCTTACATTCGCAAGAGTAGAGGCGGAAGCGGTACTTCATCAGGAGGTAGATAAATATACCATCCTGAACTTCGAGTATGGTCAGCAGTATGGTAAGGCAAACAAGACCGATGACGTTTCGGCTTCTTTGTTTGCTATCAATACGGGTATGATGACCGATATCCGCGCTAACTTTGCATCTGCCGGTCTCAGAGTGGTTAAGATCGTTCCTCCGATCGCCGGTATGCTCTATACCTCTAAGGTTGACCTGAACTCTGCTACCAGAGCAATCGCTGTGATCAGTATGGACTTCGCCGCTACCCGTCTGGTAGTACTCCACAACGGTGCGCCGGTATTCCAGCAGTCTTTCTCCAGCGTTCTGGAAGACGTGGCTGAAATGCTCATGCTCGAATTCGGTATCAGTAAACTCGGCGCAATTGACCTGATCCGTCAGGAAGGTCTCGGCGTATGTAATAAATGTAACTCTGCGACAACCAGAAAACAGACTATGACTATGCTGGATAATGCCGCAGGTGAAATCCTCAGAAACCTCAGAATGGTTATCTCTACCATGCGTCTCGATATCGACCAGATCGTATTGTGTGACGCACTGGCTAAACTTCCGAATATTGCTGCTTACTGCCGTCAGGTCGGTCTGACCGCTCCGATGCAGAATGTCATCGATCTGTTCTCCGGCGGTTCACAGCCCCCCACAGCAACGCAGGCTGCTATTCAGAGAGGTTTTGATCCGGTTTCCTTCATTACTCTTAACGGTATCCTCACGATGCCGCTCAATGAAGCAAACCTCTTACAGGGTGAAACCAATATCCTCGCCGCTATGAATAAAGAAGGCGGTCATAAGGTCGGTAACCTCGCTGCAGGTGTACTCGGCGTATTGGCGGCTGCCTGGATCATCGGCGTGGCAGGCTGGTGGGTCGCTCTCGAAATTCAGAAGAATAACGATAATACCCAGCTGCAGGATCCGAACTATAAACATGCTCAGCAGCTTATCGATGACGAAAAGAAATATTCCACTCTTGTTGATAATATGCAGCAGGATCTGGAAACACTCCCCCAGACTACCTATAAGACTTCCGAAGTCATTAACCATCTGTATGATGAGATCCTTAAAAAGGCACAGGCTTTCTCTTCCGCTTCCATGAAGAGAGCTACTACCAAGAAGACCGGTGAAGTGACTTCTTTCCAGACAACCTTTGATGTCAAGGATTATAACGCATTCGTTGATTTGAAAAATTCGATTTCGGATTCCGGATTCTTTGATGTTTCTGAACAGCTGACAGCAACCAAGAAGGATAAGACAAGCGGTACCTCGACTTCTACTTACTATACGGTTACCATGAACCTTACCCTCTCTGAGGCAGGTAAGGAAGCTGCGGCTCTCTCTGAGGCTGAAATCGAGGCAAGAAACGCAAGACTGCAGAACGAAGAAGTACCGGATGCCAATCAGGAATCGTCAGGATCTGCTGAAGAAAGCTCGTCTGAGGCGAGCGGAGAAAGCACCTGATGGTAAACGCTTTCTTGCAATGACGAGTTTTCTAGATCAATATCTTGACGGAGGTAAACAATAATGGATAAGAAACAAGAGCAAAAGTTTAAAGTTCCGGGATTTCTATTGGCGATCATTCTGATCCTGGTGATCAGCATTATCTTTATTTTCGCCGTTCAGGTTCCTTTCTCCCAGAACTATGATACCTATCAGAAGGACCACGCTTCCGCAGTCAGTCAGATCAGTCTGTGGAAGGATTATCTTGCCAGAGAACCTCAGGTTCAGAGTTATATCGATGAACTGAAAAAAGAATATGAGTCCAAGAGCGGCAGCCTGTATTCCAATGCGACTACCTCTCCCGATGACGTCAGAACCATGCTCAAGAGCTTTAACTATGATATCCTTTCTCTTTCTATCAATACCGGTGTGGTTGACAGCCAGAAGAGAAAGAATGTGGCAGGCGGCTTCCTGTATTCAACAGCGGTTAACTTCCGCTTCGTCGGTACGGAAGAAAATATTATCCAGACCCTGAACTACCTCGAATTAGAGGCTCCCGGCGCTTACTATGTCAACAATATCAATATTGTGAACTATAAGGAAAAGGAAACCGTGAAGGATCAGGGTACCAGTAAGAGTGACAAGACTTCCAAGTCTGAGTCCGGTGACGAATCCGCCGCTGAAGAACCGGCAGATGATGATGCTGAGGAGATCGAACTCAGCACTACTTCCAATGCCGCAGTGACTGCCGGCTCCAAGTATGAAGTTACCATCAACATGAGCCTGTATTACTTTGTAGAGCCTGTTACCACTACTTCCGGTTCCGGCGCAAGCGGCGCTTCCGGTGCAAAAACTTCCAGCTCTGCTTCCAGCAAAAGCTCAAAATAATCTGTAGCAAGGATTTTGGTTTATGCAGCCTTTGAATTATTTGATGACAACAGGCGGTCTGATCTGGGTTATCGCCTGTGTTCCGGTCGGCATATTTCTGGCATGGCTTGCGTATTTCCTGATTAACAAGATTCCGGCAAGCTGGCTCTGTGATTACGGTGAAACACCCTCCGCAGAGCTGCTTTCCGGAAAACGTGTGAAATTTGTCGGGTCGGGAATTGTGGTTGCCGTTATTACCGTGATCTGTCTGGTGCTTTGCCGGTTACAGTTCAATAAGGGATATGATATCTATTTCGTGATGTTCTCACTGATCATCTTCTTCGCTCTGATGATCGCAGTGTGTGACCTGAAATATACGATTATTCCCGATCAGTTTACGATTGCGATTGCCGTATTGGGTATCATGATCACTGTGTATGATCTCGTCAGAGGATTCCATATTCTTCACGGCGCCTGGTGGTCGCCTATTGCAGGCGCGGCTATCGGCGGCGGTGCCATGATGCTGATCGATCTGATCGGTATGCTGATCTATCATAAAACCGGTATGGGCTTCGGCGATGTGAAGCTGTTTGCGGCAATCGGTATTATTACGGGTTTTCCCGGTACTTTCTACGCATTTGCGATTTCTCTGGTAACCGGAATGGTGTTCTTCCTGATTATCCTGATCGGTGCCCGTGTACTGGCCGCAAGGTCGGCAGCGAATGGTTCCACTGAGGAGGTAACAACGGAAAGCGTTACGGAACCTTCCGAAAAATCCGTTGTAACGGCTGCGTCAGAGCAGAATACAACAGGTGAGGAAGTGTCCGTACAGTCTGAGGATGAAACGATACAGGAGGATCAGCAGAACGGTGAGGGAGAAGAGTCGGAGGATTCCGGTTCTTATCTGGCATTCGGACCTTATATTGCAATTGCACTGATTTGCTATCTGGTATTTTTTGATGTGATCCAGTTTGCAGTGAATCAGTATCTTGGACTTTTCAGAGTTTAAAAGGAGTTGGAACTATGAAAGCCGGTAACTTGAAAATCGGACAGATTCTTATTAATTCCGGTGATATTACAGAAGAACAGTTGGAACAGGTGCTGCAAAAGCAAAAGGAATCTCAGACCAAGAAACGTATTGCTGACCTTCTGATTGAGGATAAGATCGTAACCGAGCAGCAGGTTTGCCGTGCTCTTGAAAAGCAGCTCTTTATGCCTTATGTCGATCTGGATGAGATTACCATTCCGGAATCGCTCAACGGTCTGATCCCGGAGGAAATGGCTCAGAAAAATATGGTAATCCCCATTGAACAGGAAGGTCGTTTCCTGACTGTTGCCATCGGCGATCCGTTGAACTATAAGGGCCTGAAAGACCTTTCCATTACCACAAAAATGAAAATTATGCCGGTTATCGCCGAGCCTTCCAAGATTTCCGTCAAGCTGCGTGAAATGTACGCCGCTCAGAAGGCAATCGATGACGCAAAGGAATTCCTTGAGTCAAAGGGCGGCAAGAGCCAGGCACAAAAAGAAGCGGAAGAGGCGGCTAAGGACGCTAATGCCAATGACCAGCCGATTATCCGTTTCGTTAATACGATGATTGAGGAAGCAATCTTCCCCAAATGCTCCGATATTCATATCGAACCGATGGAGAAATGTCTGCGTATCCGCTTCCGTATTGACGGTAAACTGCAGATCTATATGGAGACCAGCCCGGAACTGATTCCGTCGGTTACCTCCCGTATCAAGTTTATCGGTAATATGAATATCGCAGAAAAACGTATCCCGCAGGACGGTCGTATCAACTACCGTGTCGGCGGAAAAGATATCGACTTTCGTATTTCTGTTCTTCCCAGTGTTTTCGGTGAGAAGATCGTTATGCGTATTACAACCTCTCTGGGCATGGAGCTGAAAAAGCAGAATATCGGCTTCCTTCCGGAGAACCTGAAAAAATTTGATCATCTTGTCAGAAGTAACCGTGGTATTATTCTGGTAACGGGTGCAACCGGTTCCGGTAAATCAACGACTCTTTATACGGCTTTGAACGAAGTAAAGAGTGAGGATATCAATATCATCACCGTTGAGGATCCTGTTGAAATGCTCCAGACAGGTATTACCCAGGTTCAGACAAATGAAAAAGCAGGCCTGACTTTTGCGGCTGCTCTTCGAAGCATTCTTCGTCAGGACCCTGATATTATCATGATCGGTGAGATTCGTGACGGTGAAACGGCCGGTATCGCAGTTCAGGCTGCTATCACAGGTCACTTGGTTCTCTCCACACTGCATACCTATGATGCGCCCAGCTCCGTTGCCCGTCTGGTCGATATGGGTATCGAACCTTACATGGTTTCCTCCGCTTTGCTCGGAATTATCGCCCAGAAACTCGCCCGTCGTCTTTGTGTGGAATGTAAGCAGGCGTATTCTCCGGATATGAACGAGAGAATCGCTCTGAACCTCGATCAGAATGAGGAAATTACACTCTATCGTAAGGTCGGCTGTGAAAAATGTAATAAAAAAGGCTATAAGGGACGTATCGCAGTACATGAAATTATGCTCCTCACCGGTACCCTTAAGAGAGCTATCACCGAAGGCGTCAGTACCGATGATCTCCGTGAAATGGCAGTCAAAGAGGGTATGATTCCGATGAAGGAAAATGTTCGTATCAACGTTCTGAAGGGTCTGACTTCCTATGAAGAGTATATTGATATGACGATCAACAATGACTAAGCTCATTGAAACACAAATGTAAAAATGATTGGGGTAGATTTAAGTGGATTTTTACAGCTTGGTAAAAGAAGCCGTTACCAAGGGTGCCTCTGACGTTCATATTGCGTCAGGTAACCATCCGGCGTATCGTCTTCACGGTAATGTGTTCTTTACAAACGATCCTGCTTTGAATGAAGCTGAGGTTACTGCGATTATCAAGGCAGTGCTCAACAAGTCCAGATTCGAAACGTTCCTCCAGACCGGTGAGGCGGACGCCGCTGTTGAAATCGGTGAGTGCGGCCGTTTCAGAGCCAACGCTTTCAGACAGCGTAACGGTACCGCTCTGGTACTCCGTGTTATCAACAGCGTTGTACCGGAACTCTCCACCCTGAGCCTGCCGAATTCAATCAGAAAAACACTGGATCTGAACTCCGGTCTGGTACTGATGTGTGGCCCTACCGGTTCCGGTAAGTCCACTACCCTGGCGGCACTGATCAATGAAATCAATAAGTATAAGAGTAAACACGTTATTACCATCGAAGACCCGGTAGAATTTCTGCATACGCCGAAACGCTGCATCATTAACCAGAGAGAAATCGGTCTTGACAGCCGTTCCTATCCGATGGCACTGAGAGCTGCCATGCGTGAGGACCCTGATATTATCCTCGTCGGTGAGATGCGTGACCGTGAATCGATCCAGATCGCTCTGACCGCTACCGAAACCGGTCACTTGGTATTCTCCACCGTACATACCGAGGGCGCTGCAAAAACTATCGACCGTCTGGTTGATATCTTCCCGCCGGATCAGCAGCAGCAGATTCGTGTTCAGCTTTCTACTTCTCTGAAGGCGGTTATCTCTCAGAGACTTCTTCCGAGAGCCAGCGGCGGACGTGTGGCTGCGTTCGAAATTATGTTCGTTACAACTGCTATCAGTAACCTGATCCGTGAAAATAAAGTAGCTAACATCCAGCAGTCTATTCAGCTTGGTCAGCAGTATGGTATGATTACGATGAGCAAGAGTATCGATAATCTGCTTGCTCAGGGTCTTATCACAGAGCAGATCGCTAAGGCTTGGAACTTTGATATTGGCGATACTGACGCAAGAAGATAAGGGAGTGAACAGTATTGAAGTATAAATACGTGGCGATGAACGCCAGAAACCAG
>CACYCN010000226.1 GCA_902772895.1 uncultured Ruminococcus sp. | reverse complement strand
GCAGCTTGCCGCCTGCGCGGTCATGAACCTTCCTGGGATTGGTTAGCCAAACTTTCGGCTATCTCAGACAACTGATCGGCATATTTATCGTTATTGAACTCTCTCTCGTAAAGGACATTTCCCTCCGAATCTTCATAACGGACAACAACCGTAATATCCCTTCGCTGAATACCGGTTTCGAGTTCATCAACCAATGACAAAAATACATCGGACTGTTGTTCCACAGATGTTTTCACACCTTCGACAAATTCATCCGTTAGTTCCGGATTAAAATCACTATGTAACGAACGCAGGAACACCAGTTTCGTTTCATCCTCCACTTTCAGCTGGGTATTGACCAGATCCTCCGTGTCAGATTTTTCAATCTCCTGGATAATACTCTGCGCAGAATCCGAATTGATATAATCCGTTAAGGACGCATATGGTTTTGGTGATTCACTGCTGAATTCAATCTTACTGACTTCCTCAGAATTAGATTCCAGAATCAACGGAACTTCCGAAGATTCCTCTTCACTGACCGTCGAACTATCCGCACTGGATCCCTGCGAAGACTCCGCCGAAACAACACTGCTTTGCGTTTTACTGCTTTGTTCAGAAGGACTGTTACTGCATCCGACAAATGACAAGGCAATCAGCCCCGTCAGTATCAGTACCGGAAAACACCTGACTATTCCGGTCATTTTATGGCACTTATTCAAATGATTGATTTGTTTTTTCTTCATACTCATCGTCTTATTCCTTTTCAACGTAATGATAGTATCCTGTAACCGATTCTGACCGATCACTGATGAACCGCTAAAGATCAAGCGGAAAAACAAGCGGATCATGACAGGAACCTGAATTCCGTCACATCAAATAAACCGCAGTCTGTCAGTCGGATACTCGGAATCACCGGTAATGCAAGAAATGACAGTGTAATAAACGGATCGATCTCCTGTTCGACTCCCATTTCATAAGCCAGTTCATTGATCCGATCGAATTCCGGAATAAACTCCTCCGCCGATTTCAGGCTCATCAGACCACCCAATTCCAACGGAAGAGAAGCTTCTGCCACACCGTCACAAACGATCGTATATCCGCCATTGATCCGTTTCAATTCCTCGGCAGCGAGGAACATATCCCGGTCATTATCACCGAGGATAATCACATTATGGCTATCATGAGCGACAGTAGTTCCGATAGCGCCATGCCGCAGCCCATAGCCTGTGATATACGCACAGGCATAGAAACCGGTTGCATGATGTCTTTCAATGACAGCGATTTTCCGGACAGTACCGTCCTTCAGACCCTGCTGCACCTGTTCATGTGTCATTCTGACAGTCTCAGTGATGATCTGATTTTTGACAATACCGATTACGGCATATTCCTCCTGCTGCGGAATCACAAAAGCATTTTCTTTCAAGGGCGCAAAGTTGACAGAATGAAGCAGCTTTTCATCAAAACTGACAGGTTCACTTGCCGGCAGTTCCGAGATAAGCTTTCCGTCCTTATAGACACTGCAGATCTGAAAGTCCTTCAGATCTTCCAGTACAACAAGGTCTGCGCGATATCCGCAGGCAACCGCACCGATATGTTTCAGACCATAGATACGTGCCGTATTGATAGTAGCCATCTGCACTGCCTGAACGGGGGATAAACCAAGAGCCACCGCCTTTTTGAGATTAGCCCGAATGGTACCCTCCCTGACAATATCACCGAGATGTTTATCGTCCGTACAGAAAGCAAGATAAGAAGTATCGATATGATGTTCCACAACGCCTCTGATAATCACATCAAGGTTTTTGGAAGCCGAGCCGTCTCTCACCAGCACGGACAAACCGCAGCGCAGTTTTTCAACCGCCTCTTCAAACGTAATACTTTCATGATCCGTCTGAATACCGCCGCAGACATAGGCATTCAATTGTTTTCCGGTAACCATAGGAGCATGGCCGTCAATAACCATATCCGAAAACGCCTTTAATTTTTCCATGACATCCGGATCCGTATTGATCACGCCGACACTGTTCATCATTTCCCCCAGTCCGAGGACATGATCATCCGAGCGGAGAACCGTCAGTTCCTCGGCTCTCAGCACGGCGCCGGAATGTTCAAAGGGCGTTGCCGGCACACAGGAAGGCAGCATGACATAGTAATTCACCGGAGACTTCTTCCCTGCCTGAAGAATATTCCGCAAAGCCGTCACACCGCCGACATTAGCAATTTCATGCGGATCGGTAATCACGGTAGTAGTGCCGAACTTCAGTTCCTCCAAGGCATAGACCTGCGGTGTCACCATAGAAGACTCCACATGCAGATGGGCATTGATAAAGCCCGGCGCAACATATCGTCCCTCCAGATCGACCACCCGTTTCCCGTGATAGCGGCCAACACCCACAACATAGCCGTCCGTGACAGCCACATCACCGGACAGTATCTCACCGGTAAAGACATTGATAATTTTCCCGTTTTTAAGTACCAGATCCGGCAGTTCTTTTTCCTGAGCTGTCCGGATCAGCCGTTCCATATTCATACCGCAACCCTCCGTTTTCTCCATTATACACTTTTCCTTTCCACGAATCAAGCCCCCCTCAATCCCGAAAAACAAAAGAAAGACTGCCGGAAAGACATTATTGTTTTTTCAACAACACTACCGCAATCAGGTAAAGCGAGACTGCCAGAAGCGTAAAGTTATATTTTGACCGGAGCAACACCCAGAAACCGGCAGCCGCTAACGGAAAGAGTATTACCAGAGAAAGAACATCCAGAATCCGATTGGCACGATACGGAGACATTCGGTGCTGCAGCAGGATCAGCAAAGCCTGACCGCCGTCCAGAGTAGAAACCGGAATGGAATTAAAAACACCTAAAGTCAGATGCGCCGAAACAAACATCATGACGGATTCCTGATGGTTCCAGCAAAAAACACCGAATCCGACCGCAGCGGCAAGAAAATTAACCCCTACCCCTGCCAGAGTGACAAACAGTTCCTGTTTTCTTTTTCTCATTGCCTTATCCTTATCAGAAATGGCCACATCAAACAAAGTGAGGGTAATCCGATCCGGCACACTGCCGCAAAGCCGTAACGCAATCAGATGACCGAGTTCATGCATCAGGGCAGCGCCGAAACAAATCACCACTGACAATGAACGATCTATCAGGACAATTGCGGTCATCAGACAGACAAGCGGGAAACTGCAGGAGATCATCGTCCTTCCGATCCTGAAACTCAACCGTATTGATCTCCGAACAGCAGCATCGGATCCAGTTTCTTTCCGTCCACAATCAGTTCAAGATGAAGATGACAGCCGTCAGCGTCTCCTGTCTCGCCGACATAAGCAATCTGTTCCCCCGCCTGAACGGTATCACCTACCTGAACCAGCAATTTTTCACAATGAGCATAAAGTGTTCTGACCTGATCCTGATGTGACAGAATCAGATAGTTTCCATAAGACGGATCACACTCTGCCACAACGACTTCTCCGTCAAAGACAGCGGTAATCGGTGTATTCCGATCCGCCCCAAGATCAATTCCCTGATGGTTCTCAATAGAATCTCCGTTTCTGCGCTGACCAAAGCCGGAAGTCAGAACCGCATCCTGCAGAGGTTTCTTTGCTGACGAACGCAGAGAGGTAATAAGTGTTTCCTGATTTCCCTCTTCAGGCGTTGTCTTACTGATTTCAGAGATAACGGTATCCTCCTGAAACAGAACGGAAGGTTCTGAGGAACCGGTAAAAACAGAATTGTGATATTCATCAAAATAAGCGCCTGCCACATCGGCATAGAACTGACCTCCGATCATCTTGATTATCAGTGCAGCACCGATAACCAGAAGACACAGCACCGACTGAACCAACAATAAAATCTGTGACCGGATTCCGGAACCCCTTTTATGAACCGGAAACGATTCCGTCATCATTTCCTGATCCTTTTCGTAACGATCTCCCATTCCATCCCATTCTTCCTCCATCCTCTCATATTCTGCCGCCTCATCACTGTCATATCTTCCCATAAAAAAACCTCCCCTGCATCATTTCCTCAGGAAAACATATGCAAGAAAAGCTCATTTCATTATCAATCCTATTTCCCAACAGATTTCTCTTTGACCCCCTTCCTAAAAAACTAATTTTAAGATTATTTCATATTTTTCAGTCATCGACTTTATATTTCTATCACAAATTCTGCATTGATATAAACTGAAAATGACCCCCGAAAGCAAACAAATACAGCTTTCGGGGGGGGCAAAGGGGCTTTTTCGTTATTGTCCGAAGTATTTATGATCTTCAAGTTACGTCAATCT
>CACYCN010000225.1 GCA_902772895.1 uncultured Ruminococcus sp. | reverse complement strand
GATCTTAAAATCAAAAAAGAAAAACTCTCACGCTTTATTGCGGAGAGTCTCTCACCTCGTGAAGCACTGATCATCAGACTCCGTTACGGTCTGGATCAGCACCGTGCACTGACACAGCGTGAAGTCGCTTCTATGCTGAAAATCTCCCGCTCCTATATTTCACGGATTGAAAAAAAGGCGCTTCAGAAACTGCGGGAACGCTATGAAACATAATACCGTCTCTTACCGTCTTGTTCAATCGCTTTCAGCCAATGCTTCCTCTAACGCAATGGCAAGCTGGTCAGGACAGGATGTGCCCCGGAATCCACAGCGGATATTCTTCAGCCGTCGGATTACCTCTTCCGCTTTCATTCCCTCTACCAGTGATGCTACTCCCTGTGTATTCCCCATACACCCGCCGATGAATCTGACATGATGTACCGTTCCGTCTGTCAGTTCAAACTCTATCGCACTGGAACAGGTATTTCTGGTTTTGAATCTCTTTTTCATACGATCTCTCCTGTCATTTTTCCATTGATGAACGGGCTGCCCCATTCTTTCCTCCCGAAATATAAAACAAGACCGATGCCGCACGGACATCGGTCATTTTTATCAGTCACTGGTGTAAGGCATCAGTGCAAGATATCTGGAACGCTTGATCGCAACGGTAAGCTCTCTCTGATGACGAGCGCAGGTACCCGTTACTCTGCGGGGAAGAATCTTCGCTCTTTCGGATACGAAACGACGAAGTCTTGAGATATCTTTATAATCGATTACGTCAACCTTGTCGACGCAGAACGCACAAACCTTCTTACGGCCTTTGCGTCCGCCTCTGCGGTTATCTCTTTCAGGTCTTTCAGCCATGGTAGGTTCCTCCTTTTTTTAAAATTAGAAAGGTAAATCCTCATCGCCCGGGGTTTCCATAAAATCACCGACATCTCCATTGGAGTATGAAGGCGCTGCAACCTGTTCAGGACGTGAGTTTTGCTGATAGCTGTTCTGGTAGGAACGGGAATATCCGTCTCCGCTATCACCAGAATCACGTTTGGAATCACAGAATTCAGCATTGTTGACAACTACGTCAGTTGTATAACGCTTATTGCCATCCTTATCCGTATAGGAACCGGTACGGATTTCGCCGACAATAGCAATCCGTCTGCCCTTGGAAAAGTACTTACAAATAAATTCTGCTGTCTGACGCCACGCCACAAGCGAAATAAAATCCGCCTGACGCTCTTCACCCTGCTTTACGAAAGTACGGTCTACGGCAATCGTAAAACGGGTTGTCGCAATACCGGATGCGGTATGTTTCAGCTCAGGGTCTGCGGTCAGTCTGCCGATTAAAGTAACATTATTCATCAGATAACCTCCTTAATCAGGCTTCCTTCTTGATGATCATAGAACGGAGTACACCGTCAGTGATCTTGGTGATTCTGTCGAGTTCTGCAGGGAATCCTGCTTCTGACTTGAATGTGAAGAGCACATAGTAAGCGTCAGCTTCTTTTTTGATGGGATATGCGAGTCTTCTCTTACCCCACTCGTCAACGCTTTCCATCGTTGCGTGCTTCTCGATCAGGCCAGTGAACTTCTTTACAGTTTCTGCTACAGCTTCCTCTCCGTTTTTCAGAGAAATCACGATAACTGCTTCATAAGAATTGATAACTGCCATTTCAATTAACCTCCTTCCGGACTTTGACCCCCTGTCTGGCAGGGAGTAAGGATGTGGTCATGCCAATGCATAACATCAGCATTATATCATCTCTTTCCCCTTTTGTCAAGCTTTTTTCATCCGATTTTGCGTTTGCGATTTTGCGTTTGTTATCGCTTCTGTTCAGCGCTTCTGACAAGTTCCACACGCCGCTCTGGAACGTTTTTTCGTGACTTAATAACGTGAACCATCTTTTCTGTTTTTCGTCAATACGGCTTTTCGAAAGGGGGTCTGGGGGAACACCGGATGAAAACAATGTTGACAAATGACAGTCATAACCGTATAATAGGAAAGAAAAAAGTGAATACGGAGGTTGTTATGCCAGTCCAGGTCAATCCGGATGAAACGACAAGAGCTATGGCATTCCGGCTGTGGATGAATGTGCCTGATCCGATGGTTACGTTCATTCAGACAATAGATGTTACCAATCTTGTCAGAATCGGAAAAAAGAAAAAACTGAAATTCAATATGCTTCTGCTATATTGTATCGGGAAAGCGGTCTGACAGAAATCCCGGTATCTTTCAGTCTTCTGTATCGACAGAATCTCCGTCAGAAATTTCCTGGAAGAAGCATCTTCCTTCCGGGCATTTTCCTGTCTCATGCCGGGGGTCATTTCCGCAGTCACTCCTTCCTTGCCGTTTTTTGTTCCTGTTCAGTGAAAAAGTCAGGAAGCTTTCTGTGCAAATCAATGAATTTTGCAAAAATTCTGCCGCAGATGCAACCGACAGTCATAGAATACGGAATGGTTAACAAAGAGAACTTTAAAGGAGTGAGTCAACATGGATGATCTGCAAATAATCAACCTCTATTGGAACAGAGATGAAAAAGCACTGCGTGTGACAGCCGATCAATACGGCACCTACTGCTATGCCATCGCCTATGGCATCCTGAATAATCAGGAGGATTCCCATGAGAGTGTGAACGATACTTATTGGGAAGCATGGAATAAGATGCCGCCGCAGAAACCTCCTGTATTGAAAACCTTTCTCGGCAGACTGACAAGGTGCATTTCCATTGACAGATGGCGCAAGAAACACGCCGGAAAAAGAGGCGGCGGTGTCCTGCCGGAAATTCTGGAGGAATTATCGGAATGTACCGCCCCGG
>CACYCN010000224.1 GCA_902772895.1 uncultured Ruminococcus sp. | reverse complement strand
TCTGTCTTACCGGATATCAATGACGCTGATATCGGTCAACATTCTGTCTTGCCGGATATCAATGATTCTGACATCGGTCAGCGTTCTGTCTTGCCGGATATCAATGACGCTGATATCGGTCAGCATTCTGTCTTGCCGGATATCAATGACGCTGATATCGGTCAGCGGTCTGTCTTACCGGATATGAATGATACGAATGGGGAAGAGGCGTTTTCTGTGACAGAGGCCGTCAATGAAGAAGCGGCGGAATATGTCAGAAATTGTATCTCTGATCTGGAAAAGGATCATTATTCGTTTTCCGATCTGATGCTGAAAGATCTCTGTAATGCGGAACGTTCCAGGGAATGGTTCGGTATCCGAACGGCTCTCTTTTCAAAAATCTGTATCGTGGGACAATACTGGGAGGAACCGTTCCGCTTTAACGATGATGAGTATTATCTGGCATCGGATTGGGATGACGATTCCTGTCAGAAGTTCGATGACTGGTATCTTACGCTGTTTGATACGTGGGATATCTCTTCCTCAACCGATGATTTTTATGCCGATCCCTTCCCGGATCACCCGAATTCACAGGATAGTAACGTGTTGCCGGATGAACAGGACTATCCGGAAATGAATGATCTTCCGGATTTCCCGTCTTCCGATCAGATGTCTGACTATCCGGAAATGAATGACCTTCCCGGCTTTCCGGATAACGAACCAGAAGAGCCCGAACCTACAGAGGATCTGTCGGAACAGAGCCCCTCTCCCAAAGAAGAACTGATTCAGTCCGTGATCGATCTGTGTGAAGAAAATATCGCCGCTCATCCCTTTGAAATGCGGAATCTTCCTTTCAGTAACCGTTCGGAACTCTTCAGACGTTTCTTCTTTGATAAACGCAATAGGATGCGGCTGGTTCGTCCCCATATTCTTTCCAACGGCGTTAAGTTTGAAACCGACGGCAGTTATGATGACTTACTGCGTCTTAAACAGGAACTCAGTGATTACTGCCGTAACAGATGACGCTGCCCTGATGCAGACGCTTATTTCTTCGGCAGTCGATAAGGAGGAACGACTATGGATTTGTATTGGGAGGACGGTTTCCGGATTCGGGTAAGGGCAGATGAACATTCCGCTGTGGTATCCGGTAATCGGGAAGGTCTCTTATCACTGGCTCATCATCTGCTGCGGTTAGCTGAGGAGTCTCCGGGGAGTCATATCCATCTGGATGAGTTCAATTCTCTCGAAACTGATTCGGCAGAGCTTATTCTTGAAAAATGTCTATAGTGTCTATGAAAGACCTTCTTTATCGTTTTCTGACAAACAAACAGTACCCCGAAGTTCTATGCGGCTTCGGGGTACTGTTTTTCAGATAGAGGAGTGCTATTGGTTAGCGGAAAAAACTTGCATGATTTGTCTGTTGGTGACAGACTATTATCTATGATCGGTTCCTTATCTCTCCGGTGACGAACGGTTAGTCGGATGTCTCCGGAGAGGGGAGGTTCTTTCGAATCAGTCCTGTTTTGCGGCTGCCCGGAAACCGGCTTCCAGATCGGCAATGATGTCATCAATATGCTCGGTGCCGATGGAAAGTCGGATCGTGTTCTTTTTGATGCCCTGATCCAGCAGTTCTTCTTCCGAAAGCTGGGAATGGGTGGTTGATGCAGGATGTATCACAAGACTCTTCACGTCCGCTACATTCGCAAGCAGTGAGAAGATCTTCAGGTTATCAATGAACTTCCATGCTTCTTCCTGGCCGCCTTTGATCTCAAATGTGAAGATCGAACCGCCGCCGTTCGGGAAGTATTTTTCATATAACCCGTGATCGGGGTGATCGGGGAGGGATGGATGATTGACCTTGTCAACCTGCGGGTGGTTCTTCAGATAGTCGATGACTTTTTTCGTGTTCTCCGCATGACGTTCCAGTCGGAGGGAAAGTGTCTCTACTCCCTGTAACAGCAGAAACGCATTAAAGGGGGATATCGTGGCTCCCGTATCACGAAGCAGGATCGCACGGATATATGTCACAAAAGCTGCCGCTCCCGCAACGTCATAGAAGGATACTCCATGATAACTCGGGTTCGCTTCGGCAATGTTCGGATACTTGCCGCTTGCTTTCCAGTTGAATGTTCCGGCTTCTACAATGATGCCGCCCAGCGTTGTGCCGTGTCCGCCGATGAATTTGGTGGCGGAATGTACCACAATGTCCGCTCCGTGCTCGATCGGTCGAATCAGATACGGCGTTCCGAAGGTGTTGTCAACTACTACCGGTAATCCGTGCCGATGCGCAATCGCTGCTATGGCGTCAATGTCGGGAATGTCACTGTTCGGATTGCCAAGAGTCTCCAGATATATCGCGCGGGTGTTTTCCTGAATCGCATTCTCTACTTCCGTCAGATCATGTGCGTCTACAAATGTCGTCGTGATGCCGTACTGGGGAAGCGTATGCGCCAGCAGATTGAAGCTGCCGCCGTATATCGTTTTCTGGGCTACAATGTGTCCGCCGTTCGCCGCCAGCGCTTCAATGGTATAGGTGATGGCTGCCGCTCCTGATGCCAGTGCCAATGCCGCACTGCCGCCTTCCAGCGAGGCAATTCTCTTTTCCAGCACGTCCTGGGTGGAGTTGGTCAGTCTGCCGTAAATGTTGCCCGCGTCCGCCAGTCCGAATCGGTCTGCCGCATGCTGACTGTTCCGGAAAACATACGATGTTGTCTGATAAATCGGTACCGCCCGGCTGTCTGTTGCCGGGTCTGCCTGCTCCTGTCCTACGTGTAACTGTAATGTTTCAAATTTATATTCGCTCATGGTCGTGATCTCCTTTTCTTGTTTTTATTATTTATATTTCTCATATGGATTTGGTAGGCTTGGTTCGCCTGAAATGCCCGGCTTCATAAAAAAGCCGGGGGCTGTCTGAAAGCTCCCGGACAAATGACATTCCTGGCTCTGTCAACTTTTACGGAATGTGTTTCACTCCGCTCTCTCTTCCGGCTTGAATCTTCCATGAAGGTTCATGGAATCCTGCCTGCCTCTTCGGAGAGATTCATCTTTGGTGCCGCTCCTGACACAGTTGTTTCTGGTCGGTCATGCACGCCGGATGATCGTTGATCCCGCTCTCGGTTGTCAGTTGGTCTGCCCGGGAGTTAAACATTCGACAACACATGATCTTTGCTCTGATGTTTCTCTCATCAAACATTTCCGGCACCTCCTTCTGATGAATTTATGTTTGTTGGTTTCCTTTTGGAATGACTGTATTATATCACTGCAAACCTACTATGTCAATAGGTTTTATGGAATTTCTTTTACTTTTTTTTACTCTCATAATCTTCCAGGGCGGAATGGATCGCTTCTTCTGCCAGTACCGAACAGTGCATCTTATAATCCGGCAGTCCGTCCAGCGCTTCTGCCACCGCTTTATTGGTCAGTTCTCTTGCCTGGGCTACCGGTTTGCCTTTGATGAGCTCGGTCGCCATGGAACTGGATGCGATCGCACTGCCGCAGCCGAATGTCTCAAATTTTACGTCAGTGATGATGTCGTTGTCGATTTTCAGATACATTTTCATGATGTCGCCGCATTTTGCGTTGCCTACTTCTCCTACGCCGTCTGCGTCTTCGATCACGCCTACATTCCTCGGATGAAGAAAATGATCCATTACCTTTTCACTATATAATGCCATATCAAACCCTCCGTTTTTATCAATCTTATCTCTATGTCGGGACGCTGTCCCAAACCCTGCCAAAGGACTCATCGCCCCTTGGAACCACCGGCAGGGACCAGCCCCTGCATCCGTCGCACTGTGTCGGGACGCTGTTCCAAACCCTGTCAAGGGAATTCTCGCCTCTTGAATCACCGGGCGGGACCAGTCTCTGCGCCTGTCTTAAATAACTTACATTTGTTCCGTAATCTATCCTGCGGTTTTGGCTGTTATCCTTGAATCTTGCATAGCCGATTTCCGGATAGGAACCTTAAAGAATAAACGGTTTCTTGCCTGCTGTCAGGTCTCGCCAGATCGGTGAAAATCCTCTCAGATATGCGACTACTTCCTTGACCGAACCGATGATCTCTTCGACTTCTTCATCCGTGATGTCCTCGCCGATGCTCAGCCGCAGGGAACCGTGCGCTACATCATGCACCCTGCCGATGGCAAGCAATACATGACTCGGATCCAATGCCCCTGATGTACAGGCACTCCCTGAAGATGCCATGATCCCTTTCTGGTCCAGCAACAACAGTAAGGCTTCTCCTTCGATGCCTTCAAAACAAAAATTGACATTGCTCGGTAAACGCTGCGTTTCATCTCCGTTCAGCGCCGAATGCGGAATCTCCCGTAAACCTGCAATCAGTCTGTCTCTTTTGACTTTCAGATTGGCGGCTGTTTCGTCCATTCCAGCCGCCGCTTCTTTCAGCGCAGCGGCACAGGACGCAATTCCCGCTACGTTTTCCGTTCCGGCTCGCTTTCCCCGTTCCTGGGCGCCGCCTTCGATCAGATTCGATATCCGGATCCCCTTTTTGACATACAGGAAACCGACTCCCTTCGGTCCGTGAAATTTATGCGCCGATGCGGACAACATATCTATATTCTGCGCCTTTACATCAATCGGAAGATGTCCGATGGCCTGCACCGCATCCGTGTGAAACAACACCCCGTGTGCCCGACAGATCGCTCCGATTTCCGTGATCGGCTGAATCGTCCCGATTTCATTATTGGCATACATGACCGTTACCAGACAGGTGTCTTCCTGTATGGCGGCTTCGACTTCCTCCGGTCTGATCAGCCCGTTTTCGTGAACGTCCAGCAGTGTTACGGTAAATCCGTTCTGCTCCAGCTTTTTCAGCGTGTGTAATACGGCGTGATGCTCAAATGCCGTTGAAATAATGTGTTTCCTGCCCTTCTTCCTGCCCAGTTCCGCTGCGGTCAGGATCGCCTGATTATCGGCTTCACTGCCTCCTGAGGTAAAGGTGATTTCTCTCGGCTCGGCGTTGATGACGGACGCTACATCCGCTCTTGCCGCTTCCAGTATCTCTTTGGCTCGCTGGCCGAATCGGTACAGACTGGATGGATTGCCGTAGTTTTCGTTCATGACCGTTACCATTGTCCGTAAAGCCGCTTCACTCATTTTGGTGGTGGCGGCGTTATCAGCATAGATCAAAATCAAAACTCCCTTCGGTGAGTGTTAATATGAATTGTATTATACACCTATTTACCTATAATGTCAATAGGTAAAAGATAAATAAAAGACTTGATTTCCCCGTCCATTCGGCGGTATAATAGGATAAAAATCAGGAAAGGCGGTAGGGTAATGATATCCACCAAAGGTCGCTATGCCATCCGCGTGATGCTCGATCTGGCACAGCAGGACAGTAACAGCTATATCCCATTGAAGGACATCGCCGCCAGACAGGA
>CACYCN010000223.1 GCA_902772895.1 uncultured Ruminococcus sp. | reverse complement strand
GCAGTTCTCTTCATAGTAGCTGCCGATTCTTCCGTTTACGATCTTCTCGGCGATATGAGCGGGTTTACCCTCATTGATTGCCTGTTCGGTCATGATCTTTCTCTCATGCTCGAGAACCTCTGCCGGAACCTGATCCTTATTCAGATAACCCGGAGCGGCTGCTGCAACCTGCATAGCAATATCCTTGGCATAAACCTTGAACTCGTCACTGCCGGCAACATCGGAATCAAACTTCACCATAACAGCGATCTTGCCGCCGGCATGGATATAAGTAGCGACAACACCTTCATAACGCTTGAAACGACGGATGATGATGTTCTCACCGATTGTCTGGATCTTCTCCTGCAGCAGTTCTGCCACGGTCATTTCCGTACCGACAGCTTTCTTGGTGAGCAGTTCTTCTACATCTGCCGGATTCTCTGCCATCACTGTCTCTGCCACTGTCTTGACAAAACCCTGGAACTCTGCATTCTTGGCAACAAAGTCGGTCTCTGCGTTTACTTCCAGGGCAACACCTGCGGTGCCGTCTTCGTTGGTATAAGCATAAGCCATACCCTCTGCAGCAATTCTGGAAGCCTTCTTGGCAGCCTTAGCCAGACCCTGCTCTCTGAGTACGTCAATTGCCTTGTCCATATCGCCGTCGGTCTGGGAAAGCGCCTTTTTACAGTCCATCATACCGCAGCCTGTTCTCTCTCTTAATGTCTTTACGTCCTGTGCTGTAAAAGCCATGTCAATTACCTCCGTATTCTCAAAAATGATTACTGTTTACTCAAAAAATACCCGCAAAGTATTGCGGGTATTCTGTTCATCCAATTATTCAGCAGCTTCTTCTTCTGCCTCTTCCGCTTCCGCTGCGGCAGCGCCCATCTTGCCCTCGTTGCCTTCGATGATCGCATTGGCGATTGCACCGGAGATCAGCTTTACGGCACGGATAGCGTCGTCATTGCCGGGAATTACATAATCGATCTCATCCGGATCACAGTTGGTATCTACGATTGCAACGATCGGAATACCGAGCTTCTTGGCTTCTGCCACTGCGATTCTTTCTTTTCTCGGGTCAACGATAAAGAGTGCGCCGGGGATCTCTTTCATGTCCTTGATACCGCCGAGGAATTTCTCGAGCTTTTCGATTTCCAGGTTAAGCTTGATTACTTCCTTCTTGGGCAGCAGATCGAAAGTACCGTCAGACTCCATTGTACGGAGCTGTCTGAGTCTTTCAATTCTCTTGCGGATGGTGGTGAAGTTGGTGAGCATACCGCCGAGCCATCTTGCGTTGACATAATATGCGCCTGCACGCAGTGCCTCTTCCTTGACGGAATCCTGAGCCTGCTTCTTGGTGCCGACAAACAGTACGGACTTACCCTCTGTGGAAAGCTCACGGACAAAGCTATAAGCTTCTTCCAGCTTCTTTACGGTCTTCTGGAGGTCAATGATATAGATACCGTTTCTCTCGGTAAAAATATACTGAGCCATTTTCGGGTTCCATCTTCTGGTCTGATGACCGAAGTGTACGCCTGCTTCCAAAAGCTGTTTCATTGATACTACTGATGCCATTTTAAAAATCCTCCTTAGGTTTTTTCCTCCGCCGGTCCCGATTCAACCTATTTTAACATACCGTTCCGGTATGCACCTAACGAATTTGGCCGACGTGCGATTTGCGTAGACCATTATACCACAGCATTTCCAAAATTGCAAGACTTTTTTTGAGAATTTCCGGAAAATCCGTTTCCGAATCCGTTTCTTTATCCATGATTCCCACCTGTTCCTTGCCGGTCATTATTCCTTGGATTCCGTCATAGAAATGGATGAGGTGATATGATGTTTGGGTTTCTGACAGAGCTGCTGAATCATCTTCCGATGATTTTTATCCTTCACGTGACCAATGCCGGCGCTTTTCCCCGTCCGCTCTCCGAAAAAAAAGAACAGGAATTGCTGCTTTTGGCGAGAAACGGAGATATCGGCGCCAGAAATCAATTAGTCGAACATAATCTGCGTCTGGTGGCCCATATCGTTAAAAAATATTTTGCTGCCGGTGCCGATCCGGATGACCTCGTTTCCATCGGTACCATCGGACTGATCAAAGCCGTCAATACCTTTAATACCGATAAAAGTATCAGACTGTCCAGCTATGCCTCCCGGTGTATCGAAAATGAAATCCTTATGTATTTCCGCAGTACCAGAAAAAATGCCCTGGATATCTCCATGAATGAAGAAATCGATTCCGATTCGGACGGAAATGCCCTGACTCTTATGGATGTTCTGGCAGTGGACGATACTATCGTGGAAGATCTTGATCTTAAAATCAAAAAAGAAAAACT
>CACYCN010000222.1 GCA_902772895.1 uncultured Ruminococcus sp. | reverse complement strand
CGTCAATTGGTGGCATGGGCGGAAAAGGGCGGCTGTACGCTGTCACGGATCAACGCTTCGAAAATCCTCTCTCTCAGCGGCAGCGATTTGCTGAATCTGCGGAATGAGATGGATAAACTGATCGCCTATGCTCACGGCGGAGAGATCACCGATGAGATGATCCGCCGGCTGGTAGTGCGGAATACCGAAGTGCGTATCTTTTCCTTATCGGACAGCATTGCCAGAAATGACTTTGATACGGCGTTCCTGCAGCTGCATGGATTATTTGAACAGAACGAAAAGCCGGAAGTGATTTTATCCGTTCTCAGCTCGGTCTATCTGGATATGTACCGGATGCGAACGGCGCTGGAAAGCGGGAAAAGTGTTTCGGAAGTTGCCGCTGACTTCAAATACGGCAAACGGGAGTTCCTGCTGAAAAACGCAGCATCCAATGCCAAGCGTTTTTCAACGGCTGTCCTCAGGGAATTTCTGGATATTATTCTGGAGGCGGATATCCAGCTGAAAAGTAAGCCGGTTGACCGTCAGATTTTACTCGAAACGCTGATCGCCAGACTGATGCTTGCCGCGGCTCATTCCTGACGGTTTCTGTCAAAAATTCCTTGTATGCCCGACCTGTATAGCTGTGTGGGTCTGCGGTACAACAGGAAAAACGGTCTTTTGAAGCTCGGTGGAACCGGCAGGGAAAAGGAGGTGGTAGGATGATCAAGGTCAGGGAAGCAGTGATCGTGGAAGGAAAGTATGATAAGATCAAATTGTCGAATCTGATTGACGGACTGATTATCACAACGGACGGATTCGGGATTTTTAAAGATAAGGAAAAGCAGGCACTGATCCGGAAATTGGCCGAAAAAAGAGGGATTCTTGTCCTGACAGACAGTGACGGAGCCGGATTTGTGATCCGTAATTTTCTGAAAGGCGCTGTACCGGCAGGACAGATCAGACATGCCTATATCCCGGATATCCCCGGCAAAGAAAAACGGAAGAATAAACCCTCCCGGGAAGGAACCCTGGGAGTGGAAGGGATTCCGGAGGATGTTCTGAGAGAGGCGATTATCCGTTCGGGAGCCGTCTGTGAACAGTCTGACAAGACTGTCGCAGCCGGTCAGGAAATTTCAAAGGCGGATCTCTATGATTACGGACTGACCGGCGGCGATCACGCCGCAGCGCTGCGAGATAAACTGAAACAGGAACTGGGACTGCCTCAGAAAATGAGTACCAATGCCTTGCTGGCTGTATTGAACTGTCTGATGACAAGAGAGGAATTTGTAGAGCAGATGGGTGTGATATCATGTTAAAAGTAACGCTGTTAGGAACAGGCGGTACGATGCCGCTGAAAAATCGCTGGCTGTCTTCATGTCTGTTGTCTGAGAACGGTCATTCCGTGCTGATCGACTGCGGTGAAGGAACCCAGATTGCTCTGAAAGAAACCGGTCAGCGCTTTAAACCGATCGATCTGATTGCCATTACCCATTTTCATGCCGATCATATTTCCGGTCTGCCGGGGCTGCTGCTCACTATGAGTAACGAGGGACGGACAGAACCTGTCATGATTACCGGACCGGAAGGGCTGTCAAGAATCGTGCGGTCTCTGTGTATCATTGCGCCGAAACTGCCGTTTCCGCTGCAGTGTGTGGAGTATCATGAATCGTTATGTCTGACGGTTGACCGTCTTACGGTGCAGGCTTTTCCGGTGCGGCACAGTATTCCCTGTCTGGGCTACCGGATTGACAGAAAACGCAGCGGAAAATTTGACCCTGAAAAAGCACGGCGTAATGGTGTACCGCTTGCCTTATGGTCTCGCCTGCAAAACAATGAGCGGATTGAACAGGACGGAAAGGTCTATACTCCCGATATGGTCCTGGGAGAGGCAAGACGGGGGCTCAGAGTCGTTTATTCTACGGATACACGTCCGGTACAGGCTATCGTAAAACAGGCTGAAAACGCCGATCTGCTGATCTGTGAGGGTATGTTCGGTGAAGACGAGAAACTGGCTCATGCGAAGGAGAAGGGACATATGCTCTTTTCGGAGGCGGCTGCACTGGCTCGGAAAGCTGCCGTCAGACGGTTATGGCTGACGCATTACAGTCCTTCCCTGACGGATCCGGAAGAATATCTTTCTCATGCTACCGATATTTTTGCTTCCGCCGAATGCGGTTTTGACGGTAAAACCATTGATCTGCTCTTTGATGAATAATTGCTTTTCCGATCTGTCCGGTGAAGCGTCTGTTCCCGGCAGAAAATAAGTTATGCTTTCCGTTTATATCACGATGACACGAATATCATAAAAAGGGTTCTGAATGCATCCGACTTTGCTTCCGGCAGTGAGATGCAATCAGAACCCTTTTTTACGGTATGGATGGTTATAGCATATATGTCACCTGAACAACCTTTCCGAGGATCCGGATAGGGGTTTCTTTCAGCTGATAGACCTGGACATGATGTTCGGGGTTATAGCTCTGGGGAGAGAGCATGACCGTATCGCCTTCCCGATGATAGCGTTTGACCGTAGCGTCCTCATCGCCTACCATGACAACGGCAATTTCACCGTCTTCTACCTGTTCCTGCTTTCGCACGATGATAATATCGTTTTCACAGATACGTGCTGCCGTCATACTGTCACCCTTGACACGCAGTCCGAAATATTCATGACCTCCGTTGAGTTCGGTATAGATATATCCTTCAATCTGTTCCACGGCATACAGCGGCAGTCCTGCCGAGATACTGCCCAGAACGGGGATCCGGTGTGTCGGATGATAGGGTACCGGAATCAGTTCCGGCGCCGGTTTGGAAGAGGAGGCGGAAGGTTCGTCAATTTCCATGATTTCGGAAGGGGACAGATCAAGGATTTTTGCCAGTGCGGCAATTCTGGAACGTCCCATATTGGCAATATTGCCGCTTTCCCATCGTGATACGGTGGCTTCCGAAACACCGACGGCTTCCGCTACCGTTTTCATTGTCAGTCCTTTTTCTTTTCTGCGTTCCTTGAGCAATCGGTTGATTTTGTTCATGGTCATGACCTCACTTTTCTGATTCCGTCGCAGGGGTAACGATCAGGAATATTATAACCTGATTGATGCAAAAATGCAAGTTTTTCGGAGAATCTGACAATAACTTACGGAAACGTATTGACATTCCGGTGATATTATGCTATCATGGAATTACGGAAACGTAAGTTTCGGCGGAAAGAAATTGTCTTGATACATGACGGAAACAGGGCTATCCCAGAGCGGTATCAGCACCTTCCGACAGCGATTTCTGACCGGAATAGAAACGGTTCCGAATTTTTTTAACCGATAACTTGCGGAAATGCAAGTATCGGAATATGCGGCGATTGCCGTCAAAGGAGGTTATTCATGTTAACAGGAGAGATCCAGCCAAGAAAGACGCTGACCGGTACGATAGGAAATCCCACGATCATACGGATTCCGGTTTACCTCAGCGATTATACCGAAGTTGTGACAACTACGCAGACCTGTCCCATTGAAACGGAACCGGTTACACATCTGACGGATCTGACGTCACCGCTGCCGGTGACATTTGTATCCGCTTCTGAGACTATTGGGGATTATACAATTTATGGAAAAACAAGCGGTTCCGGCGGG
>CACYCN010000221.1 GCA_902772895.1 uncultured Ruminococcus sp. | reverse complement strand
TCTGCATGATTGCCTACACACCAAAAGCAACGGTTCAGGCAGCGATCGGCGGATTGCCGTTAGCTATGGGACTTCCCTGCGGCGAACTGGTACTGGCAGTTTCCGTCATTTCGATCCTGCTTACAGCACCGCTCGGCGCTTTCGGAATTGACCTAACCTATCGCAGGCTTCTCGGAGCGCCGCATCCCCATCCCTGAATCGAACAAAAAAATAATTCCGGGGAAGCTTCTTTTCGGAAGTTTCCCCGGAATTTTCTTATCATGCTGCGCCGTATTTTTCAAAGACCCTCTCAGACCTTTGAACCCGTACCTGCGCTGATTGATCCTGTGTATTCCTATGTGTCAGATCGTATCCTGCGAATGATTCCACTCCGAAAACGGACAACGCTTTCCGATACACTGACGATTCATGGGTGAAAATTCACAGACTATTTCTTCTGTTTCCATTTCGATGTGGAGTTTTTCCCTGACAAACTCCACCGCCTGAAGGCGCAGAGCCTGCGCTCCCGATGTCAATACCCTGGCAGTCGTTGAAAATCTGATGAACCTCTCCACCGTAACGGCGAAGAATATCACGATTGGTACAAGCTTCAAGGTCAATGCCGGTGCAGCCGGCGGCAACGGCGGATATACATACGCTGTCTATTATAAGAAAGCGTCTTCCAGCAACTGGACCGTTGCCCAAAAATTCAGTGCCTCTCAGACGACAGCCATCAAGCCTTCCTCTATCGGCAGCTATCATGTCTGTGTGAAGGTCAAGGATGCAGCCGGCAATATTGCCAAGAAATCCTTCACGGTCAAAGTCGTGAAAGCGCTGAACAATATTTCTTCCCTGTCCACCGGAACGGTCCGCAAGGGTCAGAGCGTCACCGTCAACTGCGCCGCCAACGGCGGTATCGGCAGCTACACTTATGCCGTATATTATAATAAGGCATCTTCTTCCGTCTGGACAACCGGACAAAACTATTCCAAAAATGCCACAGTAACCCTGAAACCCTCTGCCAAAACAGATTATGAAATCTGTGTCAAGGTCAAGGATACCGCAGGCAATATCGCCAGGAAATCCTTCACGGTTACCGTAAAATAATCCGGCAGACGTTTCTGCCGAACCATTTCGGGCTGTCGCATAAGTGTCATTTGTCACATTGTGGGACAGCCCGATTATTATTCTCTGCTCCTACCGGAAATACCTGTCCATACAAAAAGAGCCGGCCAAAGGCCGACTCTTTTTTATGTTTGAAAAGAAAGTTTTTGTCAGGCTGTAACGATCAGGATTCCTCATCCTTGCGGAACGTACTCTTACCTGTGAGAATCAGAATAAAGAGAGCCGTCAGGGCAATCGCAGGAAGAGCAATCGGGAAGCCGTCACCGGTACGGATCGGCTGATCCGGATTGACCGGAGTCACCGCAGGAACTTCTTTCAGAGCGAAAGCGGTGAAAGAGCCCACATGATAAACCGCAGTCTGGGTATCCGACTTTTCCGGTGAAACCGTCACGAGATCGCCGTTATCATTCTGAGCGATCAGCACATACTGTTTCCCGTTTGTCGGGACAGAAATCTGATAGCCGCCGGCACACCACAATTCAGCAGGAACATAATTACCGGAAGTATCGGTTTCCGTAAAGCTGTAAACCGACAGACCGGATCCCTTGGAAGAGAATAACCGATATTCCTCACTATCCTGTTTCAGAGGAGAGGCTAAGATCTGCATATCCCTGTGCATCAGACCACTGACCATGATATTACCGGACAGTGTCAGGGTTTTCTGGACCGTATTTCTGCCCTTGATGGTGGGGAATCCCTGGTTCAGAGAAGTACCGTCATACTGTGCCTGCATCCAGACAACGGCGGGATCCGTGACCTGATTCAGTTTTTCCACAAACATTTCCGTCATCATATCCTGAGTGGAAACGACTTCACTCTTACCGCCGATTGGGGCATCGGACTCGGGATCGATTGCCGGAATACTGTTGACATTGGAATAGAACACATTATTGATCTGTTCGGAATAATTGAGAGCTGCGATATTGCCATAAGCCTCCGGTGAACTATAGTTCAGCAGACCGGAATTATAGGCGCAATAGATCGTACCATAATTCTGAGCGGTAATACCGCCGATCACCTTAACGGATACGGAATTTTCACCGATAGGACCGTTATTGGCACAGCTATTGATCGTACCTCGATTGACGGCGGCAATACCGCCGCAGGTATTGCCCATAACAAACGAACTGTTGCGGCATCCGATAACGGTACCTTCATTCAGACCGACAATACCGCCGCAGTTAGTCCCTCTGAGCATAGAGATATAATCAATGGTATTGATTCTGACATCATTACGAAGGATCACTTTTGATTTGCCGCTGGCATTGACGCCGCTGTTACAGTGATCAATGATACCCTGATTGACAGACGCCAGCGCACCGGCATATTCCTGACCGCCAGAGATGGTACAGTCGATCACTGACAGATCCTGAACGGTACCTTTCTCACCGATGACGCCGAACAGACTGCCGCACTTGGAGCCGTCAATGGTCAGGCCGATGATACAATAGTCATTACCCTTAAAAGTACCCTGGAAAGGCTGGCTTTCGGAACCGATACTGCTCTCCCAGACAGCATTGTCAGATACCAGGATATTCGAACCGAGTTCTACGGTGACATTGCGATAGGTATTGTACTGACTCTGATAGAGATCACGGAAATCGATCAATTCCTGATAGGTATTGATCGTGTAAGCATCGGGAGTCGGTTGGGGCGGCTCATCCTCGCCATACAGGATCGTCACGAGATCAGAGATAACGCTATAGTTACCGATCTTTGCCAGACAACGGATACCTGTCTGCAGGTAGCTGTCTTTTTGATCACCGGGAATGTCCATAGACCATTCGCTATGATACAGACCTGTCTTGGTGCCGGTACCGTTAGGTTCTGACATAAACTGTTTATCCATTT
>CACYCN010000220.1 GCA_902772895.1 uncultured Ruminococcus sp. | reverse complement strand
GCGGAACTGATTGTCCTCGGACTTCCCAGAAATATGGACGGCAGTGAAGGTGAGAGCGCACAGAATGCCAGGGAATTTTCATTGCTGCTTCGGGAAAAGACAGGACTTGATGTGCAGCTTCATGATGAACGGGGGACGACGATTACCGCACACGGTTATCTGAATCATACCAATACACGTGGAAAAAAACGAAAAAATATTGTTGACAGCGTGGCGGCTGTTATTATCTTAGAGGATTATATCAGGTACAGGAGGAATCAACAATGAGTGTTCTTCCGAGTCAGAAACTAACGATCGGCGAATTGTACCTTTCAATGGCAGTAGGACTGGTACTCTTTCTGACACCCAATGATATTCATAATGCGGTATCTTTGGAAGACGTTTCGGAAGGACTGGTGGCATTGGCAGTTGCGGTGATCACGGCAGTGTTTGTTCTGATTATCAAACGCTATGAAGCTGTGGGCGCTGCTTTGCTGACCCATAGCGTGATCACGATAGTTTCCTTTACTTTTGGTGCGGTGAACGGATTCATTACCAAGGGTGCCAATTTCTGGCCGACGATTTCGAATTATCAGCTGAATACGTTATTGATTGTCTGGTCTATTCCGTTTTTTATGATGGTGATACTGCGATTGGCGCTCAAGGGTCCGAGGGATTCCAATGACCAACGGGCCGGTTTTGTCAGATTCTTATCATTGAGTCTGAGGGCGCTGATTATCCTGTATTTGTTTATTATCCTTTTCAGGCAGATCATCCCGAACGCACCGGATATGGTTTCTGCCAGAAAAATCAGTTATCTGCCGTTTGCAAAGATTCAGGAGTGTCTGGCAACGGTGAATGAAGGCGGAATTGCCTATCTGATCTGGCATTGTCTGATCCTGATGCCGCTGACATTTAGTCTGCTGATTCTGAATCCCAAAATCAGATGGTGGCAGCTGCTGATCATTTCATTGGCATTCGGGCTGACGCTTGAGATTCTGCAATTCTCTCTGAATACCGATACGGTTTATACGGATGATTTGCTGATGTACCTTGTGGGCGGAACGCTGGGATTCTTATTGAAATACCTGATTGACGGAATCCGTTCTGTCATTACGGGAGGCGCTGAGAGGTCAATTCTGAGTATGAACTTCACGCCGATTCAGATCATGGATGAAGCCGATGAGGAAAAGGAAGAAGCGTTGCCGGAAGAAATCGTTACGGCACCGCTTCCGGCAGAGGTGCCGGTGAAAACCGTCATCGGTTTTGAGAATGCGGTCAAGGCTGTGGAAGAATCTTCCGCTGTGAAAAATGATATTGAGACGGCAGAGAATCTGACCGTTACAGAACATCCGGCGCAGATTGCCGAAGAATTACCTGTTTCCGAACAGGAAGTGCCGACGACAGCAGACTCTGTTTCCGTCGGGCATGAAGTTCAGGCAATAGAAGAGGCTGCGGCAGAATTGGTTATGGTGGAAGAGAGCAAAACAGCAGATCCGGCAAGTGATAAGAAAAATGACATATCTGTGACAGAACCTTCTGTTGAGAATGAGTAACCATTGAAAGATTGAATCAGTGATATAACCGCAGTCCCTGCTGTCTTTTCAGAACAGCAGGGACTGTGTGTTTTATTGCGGCAAAAAAGCGCCGGACTGTTGTCCGGCGCCGATCATGCAGGGATCAATATTTGATAGGGTTAGAGGAGAGGTATTTTTTAACCATCAGGGCTACTTTAAAGACAATAGCGTCTTCGAATTCTCTCAGATCCAGACCGGTAAGTTTCTTGATTTTTTCAAGACGATAAACCAGTGTGTTTCTGTGGACAAAGAGTTTCCGGGAAGTCTCAGAGACATTGAGGTTATTTTCAAAGAAACGCTGGATCGTGAAAAGTGTTTCCTGATCGAGAGATTCAATAGAGCCTCTCTTGAAAACTTCTTTCAGGAACATATCACAAAGGGTCGTCGGAAGCTGATAAACCAGTCGGGCAATACCGAGATTATCATAGCTGACGATCGTACGTTCCGTGTCGAATACTTTACCGACTTCGAGAGCAACCTGAGCTTCCTTGAAGGAACGTGCCAGATCTTTAATGCCGGTAACGGGAGTACCGATACCGATGACACAATGGGTATAAAATTCGCCGGAAAGAGTATCAACGATGGAGCTTGCCAGCTTTTCCAGATCCTTGGAGTCGATATCACTTTTGATTTCCTTGACCAGAGCAATATCGGTTTCGTTGATATTGATAACGAAATCCTTTGTCTTATCCGGGAAGAGGTTCTGAATGACGTCATAAGCCGAGATATCGGTTTTAGAAGAAATCTTGATGAGGAAGCAGACTCTGGTAACGTCAGCATTGAAACGCAGTTCTCTGGATTTCAGATAAATATCACCGGGCAGGATATTATCCAGGATCACATTCTTGATGAAGTTACCGCGGTCATATTTTTCGTCGTAATACTGTTTGATACTGCAGAGAGAAATTGCCAGAATCGCAGCATATTTCTGTGCTGTATAATCGTTACCGGCGACAAAAACAGCGTATTCACCTCTGGGCGTATTGCCGAAAGCCTTATAGGTATAACCGTTAAGAACAAAAGGAGCGGCGGATGTCAGCATTTCGGAAGTGATATGTTCGTTGACTTCGCCGATTTTTCCCAGTTCACTGCAGGCAATGACGACTGATGTTTCATCGATCACACCGATGGTTCTGTCTATAGTATCCCGCATCTGGTGAATGACACCCTGAAAAAGTCTGTTAGACATAAAAATTCCCTCGCTTTGAAATAGTATTGTTTTAGATTTTTCAAAAATCCGTACTCGTTCATATTACTATATACATTTTACACAAATTTGAATAAAATTGCAACACTTTTATCAAAATTTCATTGAAAAATTCTGTTTCCAGGACTAAAAAATTATGAAAAATGACCTCATATAATAAAAATATGAGAAATCAATCAAATAAAATCATGATAATCATAATAATATTTACGAAAAGAACCGAAAAAGAAGGAGCGAGTCAGGAAATCTTTCTGAAAAAAATCGAATAGCGTTGCAATCAGTTGGGAGAACTGTTATAATGACAATGAAAAAATAGACATTTCCGTCCATCGGATGAAACGAAAAAGATGGTTAATAATAAGAAATGAATGGTAAGGTGATAGGAATGTTCAAAGGAGAACTGTTAGCTCCGGCAGGAGATGCCGAATGTTTTATGAGTGCGCTGACATTCGGAGCGGATGCGATCTATCTGGCGGGCAAGCAATTCGGAATGAGAAGTGCGCCGTCGAATTTCGATTTTGATACCCTGCGCACATCGATTCGGAAAGCACATGAAAAGAATGTAAAAGTCTATGTAACCTGCAACACGCTTCCCCGGAATGACGAAATAGACCGGATACCGGCATTTCTGGAAGAAGTAGCGGATTGCGGAGCGGATGCCCTGATTATTGCCGACCTTGGTGTAATGAATTTAGCCGCCAGATATGCGCCGAAAGTTGAACGGCACGTTTCCACCCAGGCCGGGGTAGTGAATTACCAGACGGCGCAGTTTTTATATGATATGGGAGCGTCCCGTGTGGTACTGGCAAGAGAACTGTCATTAGAGGATATTGCCGGGATCCGAGCCAAAACGGATCCGCATCTGGAACTGGAAGTATTTGTACATGGTTCCATGTGTGTATCGTTTTCGGGACGCTGTCTGATTTCGAGTTATCTTGTGGGGAGGGATGCCAACCGGGGAGACTGCGCCCAGCCCTGCCGCTGGAAGTATCATTTATATGAAGAGCATCGGGAAGGACAGTATTTTCCGGTGATGGAAGAAGACGGCGGCACCTATCTCTATAATTCCCGTGATTTGTGCATGATTGAGCACATTGACGATATCCTGAAAGCCGGCGTCAAGAGTCTGAAAATTGAAGGAAGAGCGAAGGCTGCCTATTATGTTGCCGTGACCACCAATGCCTACCGTCATGCGCTGGATGATTATTATCGTGATCCGGAGCATTGGGTACTGGCGCCATGGATCAAGGAAGAACTGGATAAGGTCAGTCACCGTGAATATAATACCGGCTTTTTCTATGGAACGGAGCCGGGTCAGAATACCAAAGACGGCGGATATATCCGTCAGTATGAAGTAGTGGCGGTATGTGACGATTACAAGGACGGTATTGCCTATCTGACACAGCGTAACCGCTTTTTTGCCGGCGATACGTTAGATATTCTGCCGCCGGACGGTATCCCGTTCACAGTCACCGTTACGTCAATGTTCAATGAAGCCGGCGAATCTATCGAAGCCGCTCCTCACGCTATGCAAAAATTGACCGTCCCCACTGCCACTCCGATTCCTGCCGGTTCATTGCTCCGGAAAAAACGGGGATAATGAGGAGCCGGGAAATTTCACAACAGGAATGAAAGAGAAAACAATCCATTAACGAAGAAACCTGTCAGGAACTGCCTGTCATCAGGAGCAGTCGGCAGGAATGATTTGAGGGATTCAGGAGGAGAAGCGGAATGGATCAGTTTCGTTTAGTATCGGACTTTCAGCCGACCGGTGACCAGCCGCAGGCAATTGACACATTAGTCAGAAGTATCAATGCCGGACATAAAGAACAGACACTTCTGGGTGTAACCGGTTCAGGAAAGACATTTACAATGGCAAATATCATTGCGCGGCTCAACCGACCGACATTGGTACTGGCGCATAATAAAACACTTGCCGCACAGCTCTGTTCAGAGTTCCGGGAATTTTTTCCGGAGAATGCGGTGGAGTATTTTGTTTCGTATTATGATTACTATCAGCCGGAGGCATATGTGCCGACAACGGATACCTATATCGAAAAGGACAGCGCCATCAATGATGAAATCGACAAACTGCGTCATTCGGCAACTCTTGCGCTATCGGAACGCAGGGATGTCATTATCGTTTCGAGTGTATCCTGTATCTATTCACTGGGTAACCCGATCGATTATCGTACCATGGTCATTTCACTGCGTCCGGGAATGGAAAAAAGCAGGGATGAACTGCTTTCAAAGCTGGTAGATCTGCAGTATGAAAGAAATGACATTGATTTCAGCCGCAATAAATTTCGGGTAAGAGGCGATGTGGTAGAGATCTTTCCTGCCGCTTCTTCTGATACGGTGATACGGGTAGAATTTTTCGGTGACGAAATCGACCGTATTACCGAGGTCAATCCGCTGACCGGTGAAGTCAAGGGTACGGTACGTCATGCGGCGATCTATCCGGCTTCTCATTATATTGTTCCACGGGAAAGAATGGAACAGTATATCGGCGAGATTGAGCGGGAACTGGAAGAGCGTGTGAAATTTTTTACCGAACGGGGCAAGCTGTTAGAAGCGGAACGCATTGCCCAGCGTACCAAATATGACATGGAAATGCTGAAGGAAATCGGGTTCTGTACGGGCATCGAAAACTATTCCCGAGTATTATCCGGAAGAAAACCGGGTTCCGCACCTTATACCTTACTGGACTATTTTCCGAAGGATTATCTGTTATTTGTAGATGAGTCGCACGTAACGCTGCCGCAGGTGCGGGGAATGTACGGAGGAGACCGCGGACGGAAAGAAAACTTAGTGGAATTCGGGTTCCGTCTGCCGTCGGCGTATGATAACCGGCCGCTGAATTTTGATGAATTCTACGATAGAATTCATCAGGCGGTATTTGTCAGTGCAACGCCGGGAAATCTGGAAAAAGAGAAGAGTGCGGTCATAGCCGAACAGGTCATTCGTCCCACCGGACTGTTGGATCCGTCCATCAGTGTACGCCCGATCGAAGGTCAGATTGACGATCTGATTTCCGAGATCAATCTCCGTACCGAAAAGAAGCAGCGGGTATTGGTGACGACACTGACCAAGAAGATGGCGGAAGATCTGACAGAATATTTCACGAGTGTCGGCGTCCGGGTGCGCTATATGCATCATGATATCGATACGGTTGAGCGTATGGAGATCATCCGTGACCTGCGTCTGGGAGAATTTGATGTACTGGTCGGAATCAACCTTCTGAGGGAAGGACTGGATATTCCGGAGGTATCACTGGTAGCGATTCTGGACGCAGACAAAGAGGGATTTCTGCGCAGTGAGCGTTCGCTGATCCAGACGATCGGACGAGCGGCACGAAATGCCGAAGGCCAGGTCATCATGTATGCCGATACGGTAACGGATTCGATGGAGAAGGCGATTACCGAAACAGAGCGCCGCCGCCGCATCCAGCAGCGTTATAACGAAGAACATCATATCATTCCGCAGACCATTGTCAAGAAGGTCAGTGATATTATTGAAATATCCACCCATGCTGATGACGGGAAGAAACCGAAGAAAAAGCTCAGCCGAGCCGAGCGTGAAAAACTGATCGAACAACTGACCAAGGAAATGAAAGCGGCAGCCAAACTGCTGGAATT
>CACYCN010000219.1 GCA_902772895.1 uncultured Ruminococcus sp. | reverse complement strand
GCTGTCTATAGAGCTTGTGCCATCGGTTGTATTGGCCGTAAGACCGAAAAAACAGACGTATGAACTATCCTGACGATAGTCATACGTCTGTTGATTGATGATTCAATTTTGTTCCATGAAGCAGGTACTGTCAGAAAACGGCATTTCAGATCAGACTGATCAGCCATAATCCGAAGCATACTGCTAAAACGGCAACTAACATCACGATCATGGGAATCACCGCTTTATCGGCGCCCTTTGCCAGAAAGCGGTACCAGTCATATTCCGGAGCGACCTGTCCGTCTTTCACATGAGAGAGCGCATTGACGGAATAAAAGATCGCATATAATCCAAACGGAATCAGTCCGAAAAAGACCTGCGGCAGAGTGATCGAAGCATTTCTCTCGAAAAAGCCAAACGAGATCATACTCAGCAGCGGCACCAATAAGTGAAAAAAGAAATTAACACCTTTGAACAGCGGCGGATAGGAACCTTCCACTACCGGTGCGAGATAACACACAACCGTCAGAAAAGTCAGTACCACACCTACTGTCAATACATATTTGATGAGATACCAGACATCAGGCATTGCTTCAGGAGAACCATAGATCAGTTCTGCCACAGCAAAGACACCGGCATAGGTACCATACAGCAGATTCGACTGGATCGTGAAATACTTCAGGGCATTCAAGCCATTACCGGCCAGAAACTCGTCATTTTCGGCATCCTTCATCATGACGATCATGCCGGTAACGGTCAGCGCAAAGGCAAGAAAATTCAGGATCATCGACAGGAGAAAGCCGACCTGCATTGCCGTCACTCATTGATTCTGCCACGAATGATCTTTCTCGAAGCAGTCTTGACAAATTCCTTATCACGGAAGATGATATTCACGATTCTCTTGGCAGGCGGGAATGTGTCATTGACCTCATCCACTTTCTTACGGATCTCAGCCTGGATATCCTTGGACTTATAATCCGGATCGGGATAGATCTGAGCGGTAATCACCTGACTGTCATCATAAACGACCATTTCCTTGATGGGACGGAACGTGGCAAACTTATTCTCAATTTCCTCAGGAGATACGTTCTCACCGTTGGAAAGGATAATGAGATTCTTCTTTCTGCCGGTGATATAGAGATAGCCTTCCTCATCCTGATAACCCAGGTCACCGGTTTTCAGCCAGCCATCCGGTGTCAGGGTATTGGCAGTTTCTTCGGGGTTCTTATAATAGCCCTGCATAACGGACTTACTCTTGACCCAGATCTCACCGTCTACAATTTTAACCTGACAGCCGTTGACGATTTTACCGACAGAATCCGGTTTCGGACAATTGACAACACCCGTACAGATTCTCGGAGAACACTCCGTCATACCATAGCCCTGGGCAATATCGATACCGAATTCCTTATAGCCCTTGATAATTTCCGGACTCAGATAAGCGCCGCCTGAGAAGATCGCCACCAGCTGTTTACCGAAAGTCTCATGGGCAATCAGTTTTTTCAGCGGGATACGTTTATTGGCAGCCTGCATTTTACCGAGAATCGTCGAAGCAATCATCGGAACAAACGTACAGTATTCCGGCTGGAACAGTTTGAGGTTCTTGGCAATATGGAACAGGGAATCATTGACGCAAACCGTAATACCGCACCAGAGACTGTGCAGAATATCGATGGTAAAGCAGAAAACATGATGAATCGGCAGAACCGTCAGCAGTTTGCCCTGATACTGGTCATCCGGACAGCAGGTTGTATTATCGATAAAGTTACCGTGTGACAGCATAACGCCCTTACTGACGCCGGTTGTACCGGAGGTAAACAGAATAGCGGACAGATCATTTTCCGTCACGTCACCGGTCGGTTTCTGACCGGCATATTCATTCATGATATCACCGAGGAAGAGCATCCCGTCCACTTGTTTCTGGAGATGGACATAGTATTCGATCTGAGGGCAGCGTTCCTTGAACAGCGGAATATCCTTGACATGTTTATCATCGAGGAAAACCATTTTACTGTCAGAACGGAACAGTTCATCCGCAATATTCTCAGGATTATTATTGGTATCCAGCGGAACCGAAACATTACAGCTGCACTGTACGCCGAACCAGGCACACAGATATTCCGAAGAAGTCGCACCGACCAGTGCGATATGTGTTTTTCCGGTAAAATGCTTCTGAATCCAGACAGCAATGTTATCACAGGCAACACGGAACTGATGGAAACTCGTATCACGGAATTTCTTATTTTCAGCTTCACGGACAAAAGTTCTGTCGCCATACAGTTCGTCAGCATTATAGACGAGCTGTTTCAGAGTTGTTAATTCAGCCATTTACCTGTCCTCCGAAATAGTCAAGCAGATCGCCGACTGTCTTGCACTTCATAATTTCTTCTTCATCGATCTCGACATCAAATTCAGTTTCAGCGTCGCCGAGCATACACATGATATCATAGGAATTGAAGCCAAGGTCTTCAATAAAACGGGACTCCATTGTAATGCTCTCGGGATCAACCTCAACATACTGGAGGATCAGTTCTTTCAGTTTCTCAAACATGGGATAGTAACTCCTTTCGATCAGGTCATTTGAATGATCTCTTGTAAAGTTTTATTCGGATTTTCAATGCTGCGGAACAGCACACGTCCGGTAAAGTAATAGAGGAATTCAATTTCCTCCGGTGTTGCACAGTCCGTCTGATAACCGAAATAGAAATTCAGACCGCCGTCACTGGGTCTGTGCATCGCTGTGATATACATAGGCTTCGGCTGTTTGCCGCTGCTGTACCACCAGCTCTTGAAAT
>CACYCN010000218.1 GCA_902772895.1 uncultured Ruminococcus sp. | reverse complement strand
GGTTCTGGCTTTTCCGTACAGGGAACGCATTTCTGTCCGGTATCATAGTATATCTTATCCGCAGTCCTTTTCATTCCGTCAGGGAGGTCTTTGCGGAGACGACGGCATTTTCGGTTCAGTGTTCCGCCGGCAGCGGATGGGGAATGGCAGCATTGCTTCTGATGTGTGTAGTATTTGTGCTGTCATTGAAAACCGGTACCCTCCGGCAGCCGCTGCCTTTTCGTCGGAAATAACGAAGGCGGATTCGTTTCCGGCAATGTCATGGATTCGGAATGAATGCGGTATATGATTGGATGGAGGGATTCGATGTGCGGGATTGCAGGATGGTATGAAAAAGGTGTCGATTTTCGGAAACACCGTAAGACACTTGCCGCAATGTCAGAGAGTCTTTCACGGCGTGGTCCTGACGATCATGGCTGTTTCGGGGATGATAGTGTATGTATCATTCACAGAAGACTGGCGGTCATTGATGTGGAAAACGGCAGACAGCCGATGGCGGCTTCCTGGCAGGGAAAAAAGGCGGCGATCGTTTATAACGGCGAATTGTATAACAGTCCCGAACTGAGAGGGGAATTGCAGGATGCCGGAATGGTCCTGCAGACGCAGAGTGATACGGAACTGGTATTGGCTTCCTATCTGTTATGGGGAGAGGAATGTGTGGAAAAACTCAATGGTATTTTTGCCTTTGCCGTCCGGGACGAAAAGGAGGATCTGTTATTTCTTGCCCGTGACAGGATCGGTGTCAAACCGTTATTTTTCTATCCTTTTCCAAACGGGCTTCTTTTTGCGTCAGAAGTCAACTGTCTGCTGCAGCATCCCTATGTAGAACCGGAGATAGATGAACAGGGCTTATGCGAGTTATTCCTGATAGGTCCCGGGAGAAGCTCGGGACAGGGGATCTATCGGAATATCGGGGAATTACTGCCGGGAGAATGTGCGGTATTTGACGGTAAACGGCTGCGTCGCCGTCGGTATTTTACCCTGCATGCCAGAGAACACACCGATGATCTGAACCGGAGTCTGGAAACGGTCAGATATTTACTGACGGACAGTATTGAGCGGCAGTTGGTTTCGGATGTACCGCTATGCTGTTTTCTGTCAGGCGGACTGGATTCCAGTATCATTTCCTATACGGCAGCGGCATATCGGCGCCGTAACGGGATGGAACCGATTGATACCTATTCCATTGACTATGCGGAAAATGACAGGTATTTTCAGAAGAGTCTGTTTCAGCCTACACCGGACAGTGAATTCATCGGTATCATGACAGACGCCATCGGTTCCCGGCATCATCATGTCACACTGGATAACCGGGAACTGTTTCATGCCCTGAAACCTGCTGTTGATGCAAGGGATTTTCCGGGAATGACGGATGTTGACGCTTCCTTGCTGCTGTTCTGCCGTGCGATACGGGAAGATTTTACGGTTGCCTTATCGGGAGAATGTGCGGACGAGTTATTCGGAGGATATCCCTGGTACCATAACCGTGAAATACTGTTTGAAGATTGTTTTCCATGGGCACGTTCTACCGGGATCCGCCGCTCGATTCTGAAACAGGGTTTTCTGCCGCATGGAGAAGAGTATGTACGTCAGAAATATCTTGATACCTGTACGCATACCGAAAAACTGCCCACGGATTCTCCTATCAACGCGCGGATGAGAGAAATGTTTGCCCTCAATTTCGAGTGGTTCATGCAGACTTTACTGGATAATCAGGACCCGGCGGAAAAACGCTGTTGCTGCCGGGAGACGGACGAATCCTGTTGCGCTCCCATTGAATGTTGGGACGCTGTCCCAAACCCTGCCAAGGGACTTCTTGCCCCTTGGAACCCCCGGCAGGGACCAGTCCCTGCACCCGTCGTTAAAAGACATAAGGGTAGGGGACAGAATTTCCTGACTTTTCAGACGTTTTAGTGTTTACAATTATAGTAATCCAACTGATAAGTGCATAAAATGTTGGGGTGCTGGTCCCGTCTGTGGCTCGATCGTTGCATCTGCTCCGTAGAGGTAACTCCGGACAACTCCACACTCCCACTCTTAAATATTGCTATTGTATCAGGTAGTTCTGTAGATCGTCAGATGATGATTGGTATCGCATTGTGCCAGAAAGACGTCTTTGGGACTGCCGATGCCCTGTTGTGACAGTTGTTTTTTCAGCCATATCTCATCCAGACCTGCCCGTTTCAGGTTTTCTCCCAGAATCCTGCCGTCCATGATCAGTTCGGTATCGATACCTTCTGCCGACGGTACCATGGAAATATCTTCCGGCTGCAGGGGGCGTTTGGTGCTGACGGGAAGAATCGTCAGTTTCCCGTTGGTTTCATAGACGGCAACGGCAATATCACTGAGATGAAAATATCCCTCCTGCCGGCAGAGCATCATAAATTCACTCAGTTCAAGTTTGGCTTTCTTCATATTTTGCCGCAGAATCTTTCCGTTGCTCATGATGATAGTGGGTGTACCGTTGATATACTTCCGGGAGCGGGGAAATTTTCGTGTCAGAAAACTGAGCGCTACCGTGACGGCACCGAAAACAATCATGGCAATGACCGGTTTCCACCAGGGCTGGTCAAGGGTGGTTGCCAGTTCCGCACCGATAGAACCAAGAGTGATTCCTGTAATATAATCAAACAATTCGAGCTGTGATACCTGTTTATGTCCGATCATTTTCGCAATGATGAACAGAATCAGCGCCGACAGAAGAGACGCCAGAATTACCTTTCCGTATTCCATGACAGATCAACCTCCATTGCTGCTATCTTTCCCGATGCACAGCCGGAT
>CACYCN010000217.1 GCA_902772895.1 uncultured Ruminococcus sp. | reverse complement strand
TTCCGATCGCAAGGAATCGGAAATCATCGATGACGTATCCGAAAACGATCTTCATATTACCGTTCCCACGGCGGAACTGCAACGTCTTGTCAGCGAATATCGTATTGCTTACCGGCGATGGCACGGCTGAGTCAGAAGAGCAGTGCCTGACGGACCGGAACAGCGATTCCGGACCGGAAAGCGTTATCTGTCCGTCTGAACGGGCAACAGCGCAGAGATATTTCAAAAGGGGAGGTGAGTGTGATGGGAGAAATGCTATGGATCTGGATTGCAGTGATCGTGATGGCAGTCATACTGGAAGCAAGTTCTCCGGTGCAGTTAGTATCCATCTGGGCGGCACCGGGCGGTGCGGTCGGATTGATCCTGCACTTTTGTCAGGCGCCTGTCTGGGTACAGGTAGTCGCCTTTGTGACGGTAACGTTCTTGCTGATTCTTCTGACAAGACCGCTCGCCAGAAAGATGACAAAATTCAATAAAACGGCAACCAATGCCGATCACAACATCGGCAAAAGCGGTATGGTAACCAAGATCACCGACGAAGCCAACGGAACCTTCCGTGTCAAAGTCGGCAATGAAGACTGGGCGGCCATGACGGAAGATCAGAAACCCTTACCGGTGGGAACAGCGGTTTCCATTCTGCGGATCGAAGGCGTAAAACTGATCGTAACCCCTGAAAAATTGCCTGAGCCGGCGCAGGTCAAGTAATACTAACCGCCGGTATTCATCAAAAAAGATTATTAGACTGACTGTAAGAAAAGAGGTATATATTTATGGAAGGCTGGTTAATTGCTGTCATTGTCATATTTGTGATTCTGTTTCTGATCATCGTATCGAACATCAAGATTGTACCGCAGGCGAATGCCTATGTCATCGAGCGGTTCGGCGTATACTATAAGACATGGAACACGGGAATTCATATGAAAGTCCCGTTTATGGACAGAATAGCCCGGAAGGTATCCCTGAAAGAGCAGGTTGTGGATTTCGATCCCCAATCCGTAATCACGCGGGATAATGTATCGATGCAGATTGATACGGTCGTCTATTTCCAGATCACGGATTCAAAGCTGTATGCGTATGGCGTAGAGCGACCGATCATGGCAATTGAAACCCTTTGTGCAACGACACTGCGTAATATCATCGGCGAACTGGAACTGGATAACACATTGACTTCCCGTGATAAGATCAATGAAAGAATCCGGGAAATCCTGGATGAAGCCACCGATGCATGGGGCATCAAAGTAAAGCGTGTCGAGCTGAAAAATATCCTGCCGCCCCGTGAGATCCAGATCGCCATGGAGAAGCAGATGAAAGCGGAACGTGAACGCCGTGCGAGAATTCTGGATGCGGAAGGTGAGAAGACCAGTCAGATTCTGGTAGCGGAAGGTCATAAAGAAGCGGCGATCCTGCGTGCGGAAGCAGTGAAGGAAACGAAGATCCGTGAAGCACAGGGTGAAGCGGAAGCGATCATTGCTGTGCAGACGGCATTGGCAGACAGTTTACGGATGCTGAATGAAGCGGCGCCGTCAGACAGAGTCATTGCCCTGAAGAGTCTGGAAACCTTTGCAAAAGTGGCGGACGGCAGAGCGACCAAAATTATTATTCCTTCGGAACTGCAGAATATGTCAAGTCTGGCGACCGTCCTGAAAGAGATGGTGGTAGACGGAAATGTTGACAATACCCCGAAAGCGCCGGAAGCCCCCACGGAACAGGCTCCGCAGACAACCGCATCATCCCATTCTCATCCGGTTCAGCCGGATATCACCGGAATGGTTGACGCACAGGCGCAGCTCAGAAACAGAGCCCGTCAGATGCTGAACCCGAATCAATGAGAGCGGAGTGCGGCGTTTTGTAGAAACGCCGGCACACTTTTCAGCAAGACCCGACGATAGAATCGGAAAACAGCAATGAAATAATCAATACAGGAACAAGGCGCATGAACTGTCCGGAAGGAAGATCATGCGTCTTTTTTTGAGCCGTAGGATCACGAGAAATCCGTCCCACACGGAACCGGAAGTTCCAATTTACAGCCTGAGCGGAACGAATGACGGCGCAAAACGTTCCGTAAGGTTCTCATCGATGCAAGAAGTACTTGCATTTTTGGCTGTGATACGATAAAATGATATTCAGGGAATTATTGACGAAAATAATTCCGACGGAAACAGAATGAAGACAAAAGGGGAGTAAAGTTATGTCAGAATTAAAAAAGGTTGCCGTAATCATGGGCAGCGACAGTGATTTTCCGACGGTAGCAGGAGCGATTAAGACATTACATCAATACGGGGTACCCTATGAAGTACACGTTATGAGCGCTCACAGAACACCGGAAGCAGCGGCTGAATTTTCAGCACACGCCCGTGAAAACGGATTCGGTGTCATCATAGCAGCGGCAGGCAAGGCAGCGCATCTGGCAGGTGTACTGGCAGCGCATACAACGATTCCCGTAATCGGAATCCCGATCAAGTCTTCAACCCTTGACGGATTGGATGCACTTTTAGCAACCGTTCAGATGCCGAAAGGGATCCCGGTAGCAACCGTAGCCATTGACGGAGCGGATAATGCCGCCATTCTTGCCGTACAGATGCTTGCGCTTTCCGATGAAACGCTGGCGGAAAAGTTAGCGCAGGAAAAAGTCAGCATGAAAGACGGTGTTGCCAGGAAGGATGCGGCTCTGCAGGAAAAAGTAGCTGAACTGATCAATCAGTAAGGGGTGTCGGTATGTCAGAATTACACGATGAATGTGGTGTCATCGGTATCTATAAAAACGACGAGACAGTCAATATCGTCGAAGAAACGTATCTGTCGCTCTATGCGCTGCAGCACAGAGGACAGATCGGAGCCGGAATCGCAGTGAATAACGGGGGAAAGATCACCTACTATAAAGATCACGGCATGATACCGGAAGCCTTACCGGAACAGGAACTGAACC
>CACYCN010000216.1 GCA_902772895.1 uncultured Ruminococcus sp. | reverse complement strand
TTCATCGTCTTGTCATTCTTTTCTACCGCATCCCATTTATTGACGACAATAATACATGCCTTGCCGGATTCATGCGCCAGTCCCGCAATTTTAGAATCCTGTTCCGCAAATCCTACCGTAGCATCAATCATGATCAGACACACATCACTGCGTTCGATAGCCATCTTGGCCCGGATAATACTGTATTTTTCAATCTCATCCTCAATACGGCTGCTGCGGCGGATCCCGGCGGTATCCGTCAGTTTATAGCGTCCGTGGGCATTTTCGATCACCGTATCAATACTGTCACGGGTAGTGCCGGCAATATCGGACACAATACAGCGATCCTGTCCGGTAATCTGATTCACCAGCGATGATTTACCGGCATTCGGACGACCGATGATCGCCACACTGACGGTTTCATCCTCTTCTTCATCCTGATCATAATCCGGCAGTTGTTCCAATACAGCGTCCAGTAAATCTCCTGTACCGTGACCGTGTACGGAAGACACCTGAATCGGATCGCCCAATCCCAGATTATAGAATTCATAAAATGCCGGTTCCGGTTCGCCCACCTTATCACATTTATTGACACACAGAACAACCGGACGGTTACTTTTCTGAAGCATCATTGCTACGTCATGATCCGTCGCTACCACACCGCTGGTAAGGTCAGTTACCAGTACGATCACATCAGCGGCATCAATGGCAAGCTGTGCCTGACGTCTCATCTGTTTCAGGATCACGTCATCGGAATACGGTTCAATACCACCGGTATCTACCAGTGAAATCGTTCTCCCCCGCCATTCACATTCTCCGAAGATCCTGTCCCGGGTCACACCGGGCGTATCATTGACAATTGCAATTCTCTGTCCCACTAATTTATTGAATAACGTAGACTTTCCCACATTGGGTCTGCCTACGATCGCTACAACCGGCTTTGCCATGATCCATCATCTCCCGGAATATCAACTATAGAAATCATCAGTATTGACCGCCGTTCCGCCTGAAACGGCCCGGCACACTGATGCGGTCCGACTTCATTGCCGGACAACCTTCTCAACACTTATTATTATCAACGACGTTTTCCGGCTGTCCGCCCTTCCCCGGCCATCCCTGTAACCATGCCGGACCATCACGGGTTCCCAGCCTCTTCATAAACTAAAAAAGAGAAGGATCACTCCTTCTCCTTTTCGTATGAAATGTCAGAAGGCTGGAATTAAGCCTCTGTGGAAATGACTTCTCTGCCATTATACATACCGCAGTTGGTGCATGCTCTGTGAGCGAGCTTATACTCGCCGCAGTTCGGGCATTTGGAAAGTGCCGGAGCATCGAGTTTCCATACTGCTGAACGTCTCTTGTCTCTTCTTGCTTTAGAAGTTTTTCTCTTGGGTACTGCCATTGTGATTGACCTCCTTGAAATAATATACAAAAATTATTGTTCTGACAACAGCTGCTGCAAGATTGCCAGTCTCGGGTCCGTTTCTCGTGTGTCACATTGACAGGACCCCTCATTCAGATTCTTTCCGCACTTCGGACACAAACCCCGGCAATCTTCCTGACACAGCAGCTTTGTCGGGAGCGACAATAAAATATCATCGTGAAGCAAAGCGTCGGTGTCGAGCTTATAGTCCGGTGCTTCGATATAATCGTCACCGCTGTCATCTGACAGCACCGGGACGAGCATATGACGGAAATGAAAGGCAAATGTTCTGTCGGAAGTCCTGGCACAGCGATCACAATCAAACCGGTAACAACATTGTACCTCTGCCGAGAACTCTACCAGTCCCGCATGATTTTCTACCGTAATATCGGCCATCACAGGATCAGGAAAAGCACGGGTCAATTCGGCATCGTCTGATAAATCAACCTCTGTCCTCAGAGTCATGCGTTCATTCTCAACCAGAAAAATGTTTTTCAGTTCAAGAAGCATATCCTCACCCCAACAGAATGTTATGAAAAAACCATATTTTATTATAATCGCAACTTTTACTTTTGTCAAGCCTTTTTTGATGTTTTTTGCGCTGTTTTTCATCCTTCCGGATATGTCCGGATAACCCATAAACAGCCTGATCACGTCTTCTGTAAGGATGTTTTCCTCTGTTCCGCTGCGTACTGCTTCCGCAAGCCGCAACCATCTGACATCACCCTATCCGTTCCGGAAATCTCAGGGAGTCACTTTAGAGATTCGGGTTTTTCCCAGCGCATAGAAGAACGCTTCATCGGGACAGACGATTTTCCTGACATCAGAATCAACGGCTGCTTCGGCTTTTTTAGTGCCTTCCCGGTCATAGATCACAACCAGACCGTCATATAATGCCGCTACGTCATTTCCTTTCCAGTCCATTGCGAGTATTTTCTTACCGGTAGCGATTTCCTTGGAGCTTTCGCCGTTCTTATCGATAGGGAACATCGCACACTCACGGCCGTCAGGATTATCGGAAACAGACAGCAATACCCCATGGGAACGATTCAGACTGTAACCGGTCAGTGTACGGGATTCATAGGAATAATCCGTTTTCTTACCGTCATTCACGTTGATAAAAAACGTCGTATCATCCCCTACCGCAGCCGCATTGCCGTTATTGAAAAACATCACGTCATAAATAAACGTATCGTCTGCTTCATATTTCTGCAGATAACTGTCCTGCGTGAAATCCAGGATATAAATGACCGAAATCAGACCGCCGCTTCTGGCTGATACACCACTGACAATTGCGCGATTACCGTCTCGGTTGATCGATACCGAACTCATATAATAATCCGCAAAAGAATAGGTATACTTTTCTTTATGGTCGCTGCGGTAAACCGTCAGTTTCGCCAGATAATCATCGCTCTCCGTCAGAAGGGCATAAACCCCGTTGGAAGCAATATCACCGGCAATGATTTTCTGACTGACAGAATCCGTTTTTTCTACCGTATCCCTTTTCAGGATCGTATAACCCGTCGCATCAATGTTATAAACCAGCGCATAGCCTTCATCCACAGACAATACCGGTTTTGCATAAGAATGCTGGTTTTCCTGATAGGTACCGGCATTGCGGTTCAGAACCGTGATCGATGTATCACTGCAGTAAATCGGCATACCGTTGATCAGACCAAAGTTTTCTTTATCTACCGTTGTTCCGGAAATGGAAACCGGATAACCCGTTCCTTCGGTTTTTCCCAACAGATCATACTGGAACCAATGGGCAATATTATCCGGCGTCAGCTTATCGATATTCATCAGCGCAATGACCAGCACTACCGCAAAAAACAGTATCAGAAATAATTTGAGAAACTTTTTCGTCACATTTCCCTGTACCGGAACCGGCTCACGATAATCCTCCAGCGGTACATCCTCATAACTCATATATTTTCTTTTGGAGGCCCGTTTTTCTGCTTTGGTATCTTCTCCGCTGTATTTGCCCTGTTTCTTTTTCATTCCCTTTCACCTCACTGTGAAATCGTTTTCTTTTCTTAACCGCATCTCAGCACCGTTCAGGCTTCTTCCGACGGATAAAAAACCCGGTTCAGATACAGTCCCTGGGGCGGCGCGGTAGGTCCTGCTTTGGAACGGTCAAGAGCCTGGATAATGCCCGGCATTTCTTCCGGACGGATCTTTCCCTGCGCTACATAGAGCAGGGTGCCTACGATAATTCTTACCATATTATATAAAAAGCCATCGGCTTCAATCGTCACCGTTACCATATCACCGCTGCGCCGGACACTGATATTCCGGATCGTGCGGTGAAAATCACCCTTCCGCCGATGGGGATCCACCGTACAGAAGGATGTGAAATCATGTCTGCCGAGAAGCATCTTTGCTGCCTGATCCATACGTTCCACATCCAGAGAGTGCCAATAGTGCAGGGCA
>CACYCN010000215.1 GCA_902772895.1 uncultured Ruminococcus sp. | reverse complement strand
CTCCGTTAGGCGATTTACAGTAGGGACAGATCATACCCTTCCACCTTCTCTTTCACAAAACCGATCCATTCCTCTTACAATATTTTTCACTCTTTTATTATATTGTTTTCTCCCCCCCTTGTCAAGCAGTGCGTGACCGCAACGGCAAGCTGCCGACGCAGCCAAAAGCTGCTATCCGGCTACAAATCTCAACAGGCGTATGACTACGATTTTGGTAGTTCATGCGCCTGCTTTTTTTCGGAAACGCAAATTCAGAACAGGAAACGTGAATCGGATAACCGTAGCGCCATGTGAATGGCGTGAGGCGGAAAGTCCTGTCAATCTTATTGCGCTGTAAAATCGGGAGCGCAGACTCTGCGCCGCTGGTTGATTTTTCCGGCAGTTGGTTTAATTTGTGTAAAATCGGTTGTTTGACTTATCAGCCAATCTCCCGTAAAATAGAACTATAACAACGATCAACCACCATCACTGCCAATATCTACGGGAGGAGTATTTATGAAGTCAAAAGTTATTATCGCAGGTATTCTATCCGCAGCTATTTCCATGTCTCTGATGTCCGCCTGTTCGCAGACCGGACAAAGCAGTTCCGGACAGTCTTCTCAGGAAGGAAGTAAAACAACCTCCGTCACCTCTGATGAACAAAGCTCGCAGGCTGACCAGAGCAGTCAGGCAACAGAAAGTTCCGCCGAGAAGCAGTCCGACGGGAAAACACATATCCTGACAATCAGGGACGCCGGTAAAAATGAAAAAATGACCGCTCAATTTATTAACACAATGAGCGGAGCGTCCGAAAATATCCCGATGACCAAAACCGAAGAGGGAACGGATTATTTTATCTATTCCTGTGAAGGCGATACCGGTAAGTATAATATGGTACATCTGGATTATGGCGCCGAAAAACCTACACTGGATGTAGCTTTCAATGAATATGTCAGCGGCTGGTATCTTTCGGAAGGATTACTCCGGCCGTATGTTGTCGGAAAAGAACCCGACTATGAAGCGAAGGTTACTACAAAGACTTTCCAGTTTGACGGAGCGGAAAAGACCGTTTATATCTGGACACCGGAGGATTATGACCCGGACAGTGCCGCAAAATATGCCACCATCTATGCGTTCGACGGACAATGGGACGTTGCCGATCTGGGGATCGATGACGGAGAATCCTGGCATATGGGAGAACATATTACCAGTATGATGTCTGTGACGGATAACCGTGCTATCGTTGTCGGTATTTCTTCGGAAGAGAAAACCAGAAATAATGAACTGATTCCTGATCTGGGTGAATTATCGGTCAAGAATTATCCCACCACAAAACAGGGCGGTGCTTTTGCCGACTTTATCTGTGATACGATCATTCCCTATATTCAGGAGAATTATAACGTCTATGAAGACGCCGAACACACTGCTGTAACCGGCAGTTCACTGGGCGGACTGGAAGCTTTTTATTCGGCTATGGAACATCCTGATAAGTTCGGTATCGCAGGTGCGATGTCACCGTCTTTCTGGGCATATAACGTCAATGAATGGAAAGAATGGCTCATTCCGAAAATGTCCAATCAGAATCATCCCTATCTCTATCTGTACGGCGGCGACTATGAACTGGATAACGGTGCGGTAGCGCTTCTGATGAACAATGCGCTGTTACAGAACGGTTATCCCAAAGAGAAAATCATCTGCAGTGTATATCTGCCCGGTGAGCATCTGAATGTTTACTGGCAGGATGTATTCCCGGAATTCCTTCAGGCAATGTTTGACCATAAGGTATCGGCACTGGAAAACGGATTTGAAGTATCGATTCCGGAAGAAGCCCAGAAACAGATTTCGGACTATCAGGCGGAGATCAGTACCGAAGAACGGGAACCTACCGATCAGGATTACGTTTACTATGATAACAGCGAAACCAAATGGAATAAAGTGTGCGCCTACTGGTGGGGTCCGTATGGAGCCTCTACCACAAAAATCACCTCAAATGAATACTATGACCATGATTGGCCGGGTATCGAGATGGAGCGGATCGGTGACACGGATATCTACAGAGTTCTCGCACCAAGCGGCGCTGTCGGAATCATTTTTGATAACGGCGTCGGTGACGATGAAATGGCTGAAGGAAACGAGGCGTATCAGACGGAAGATATCACCTATGATAAAAAGGTCAATCCGGGTCAGGTATATAAAATCGACATGACGCAGGAACCAAAGGCAGGAAAAGGAATCGAAAAAGCCAAACTGAAATATCCTGCCGGTTCATGGTCAACCTATCAGGCAGCTTGACGCTGCACCCAATTCGCGTTTTCGTTCGCTTATGCTCACTCTGACCGTTTGAACTTCCAGTTCTATGTCCGCAATTCACGGCGCAGAACGGGCAGACATTTCTTCCCATCCGCCGCAGCCGGAGGCTGCTTTCCGGCTATAAATATCAACAGGCGTATGACTACGATTTTGGTAGTTCATGCGCCTGCTTTTTTCGGCATCTCAGATTCAGAACCGGAGACGTGCAATTTGATAGCCGGAGTGCCATGTCAATAGCGTGAAGCGGTGGGATTATTATAATCCTGCCTGCGATGCAAAATCGGGTGCGGCAGCTTGCCGCCGATGCAAAATCGGGAGCGACAGCTTGCCGCCGATGCAAAATCGGAAGCGGCAGCTTGCCGCCGATGCAAAATCGGGTGCGCAGGCTCTGCGCCTAATCGATGGTAAGACGGAGAAGTTCACGTCCCTTGGAGAGACGGCTTTTTACGGTCCCCTCAGGGATACGAAGAATTTGCTTGATTTCCTTAACGGAAAATTCTTCTATGTAATACAGAACAATGACCTGCCGGAACTTACCCGGAAGTTTTTCAAGGGCTTCCCGTATTTCCAAGCTCTCCACCGTACCGGAAGAAGCTTCCACATCTTCCGTCAGTTCAGTCTGACGACTACGGTGACGAAGCTGTTTATTGCAGGCGTTTATCAGGATTCGAATCAGCCATGTCTTAAAAAACGCTTCATTCCTGAGATCGGAGAGCTTTTCATAGGCAGTGAGGATCGCCGTCTGCACGGCGTCCTCGCAGTCGCTTTCATTTTTCAGAATGGAAAGGGCAACACGATACATCGTTTTCTCGCTTTCCAACACAAGGTCTGTGAAGGTTTCTTTTGTCATGACTGCCATCCTCCCTCTTAAGAATTCACGTTAAGTAAGACGACTTTTCCTTCGGATGCTGCATCATTCATTGTGGAGATCTCAAAGTAAGCTGTACCCTCAGCTTCTTCGGCTGTTATCAGACCCAATGTAACCGTTACTGTCTCGCCCTTTGCAACAGATATGGGACCGATCGTTGAATCATATATCAGCTCTGTATCTACCATTGAGAGCGAATCAACTGTCTTAGAATATGCAACTGCACCCATTACTTTGTTAAGATCAGTTATGTCTTCCTCGGCTGTTACTTCAACCTCTGCTACAATAAAGTGTCTGTGATACTTCTCAACGTGTGTCTGGGGAAGGGAATTGATGCCGTCGCCGTAATCGTCAACTATCTCTTTATCGTATTCCACAATAAGCTTGCCATCATCGTCAAAGAAACGATCTGCAAGACTGATCTTTTCACCCGCACTATAGAAGCCGTCTCTGTCAAGGCTGTTTCGGTCCTTCATATCTGTTAAAGACTTGAAGCTGACAGTAATACTCTTTGCGGTTTCATCGAAATTTGCAACCTCTGTCTTGAATTCGCCGCCAACACTGATCTCCGTATAATTGCCTCCGATGACATCTTCATATGGATCATAATCACTGATAGCGCCCGGCGTATAATCATCACCATAAGAAACTGATGTTGATACTTCACCTTGTGTTGCCTGGATTCCTCTGACGATCTTCTCTACCTCTTCATACTCGGGAATCACAGCCTGACCTGTCCTTGTCATACCTTCAAAGACAACTTCAACCACAGCCTGCTCCACATCGAAGTATTTATAGGCAATATAGGAAAGTCCTAAGTTATTGGCGGACACTACGTGCTTGATAATCACGATCTTGTGACCATTGTCTTCCAGTTCGGTCTGACTCTCCACATTGTATTCTGTGATGTTGAAATCCTTGGCTTCATATACCGACGCCCTGCAATACCATGCGTCATTATAGTATGAATCGCCGCTCTTGCGAAGCATCACTGCTGCTTCACTGCCGCTTGTATTTTCGTAACCTTCTGGAATATAGGCAGCGCTCAGCTTGATATTATCGGCGTACTTGTAGTGCATCTCTTCTGAACTCAGACTGTCCTCGTTTGTCTTGATGTTCACGCCGTACTGTCCGACAGGCTGTGCGAAGAGTCCGAAGAAGCTGGTCGCTGTTGCCGCTACGGTAAATGTACCGAATGCCGCCACCACGCCGCAGACAAGCGCAATTTTCAAAATCTTCTGCTTTCTGTATACCGTGCTCCTCTTATCGTCCAGATGATATAACGCATTCATGACACTATGATGGAAACCGCTTGTCGGCTCTCCATATGCTTTCTTTAACTGCTCTTTTTTCATGATCATACATCCTTTCTGTCATTTATGTATCCGTCATCAATCGACCGTTTCAGGTTACTTGTTTCAGCCTTTCGGGCTGTTTCATCAATTAGATACTTTCACTCTGCATTCGGTTCTTTGAAATTTGATATTATTTTAAAAATTGTCGTATTGCATTATATATCCCGATAACAACGCCCGTCTTTTGTGAGATATAAACAAATGTATAACTTTCAGGACAAGTCTTTCATTGGAAATCGTATGATGATACCACAGAGCGTGTGGAAAGTGAGTATAGAGTTACCCCTTCATCAGATTCAGGTTTTGAATCCAAACAACAACGGCGGTGGGAAATCATCAATTCAATTCAGGAATGTAAACAGCGACTGCCTTTGCATTGGCAGTCGCTGTTTACATAGGTCAAGTGACTATGAGAAAGTACAGGATTAACTTTCAGTGAAGTTCAGAATTGCGTTTCAGAGAAATCCCATAGAAAGTTCAAACGAAAGGATAGACGTACATTACAACAGCCAGAGTGCCCTGTTAAGGGCGACCGGACAGTCTGACTGCGCTGCAAAATCGGGTGCGCAGGCTCTGCGCTGCCTATTCTTTGTCTTTGACGCTTTCGACAAGATCCCATTTCTTCATGGTTCTCATCGCGATCAGATGACTGACCACCACATAGCCCAGAACCAGAAGAATGGTCAGCAGATATTCGGTAAAGTGGTTGGCAAAGATGTATTCCCTGCTTTCGTTGCCAAGCTTCTGCAGTGCCAGCTTGGCAATCACAATACCCGTAGGTAACCCTACTGCACAGGAGAAAATAAACTGCAGTAAGGATTGTACAAACCATTTTCGGGAAATTTCACTCTGCTGGAACCCGAGCGTCCGTAAAACACAAAGTTCCCGTTTCTTTTCCAGAAGATTGGTCTGCGCCGTATTGATAACGATGATCAATCCGATGATGATGGCAAAAACAATAATAATCCAGGCGGCTAAGTCATAGGTCTTGAAGGTCTTCTCGTTAGCCTGCAAAGCCATCCTCGTAAATACAGAATACAGATAGTTATCGTTCTTTGTCAGGAACGAAATCAATCTTTGTTCGTCGTCTTCGCTGATATTGCAGATGATACAGCCGAGTGTGATATCTCCGAGCGTCTTACCGGTCTGATAGGAAACATACTGTGAACGGGCAATCGACTGCTCTGAAATGGACTCGATACGGATATCCTTTCCGTTAATGCTGACGGTATCGCCCTTCTGAACACCCAGTTTTTCCGCAAGGTGCCGCTCCAGCATGATACCGTCTTCAGGAACAGTCAGTTTTTTTCCACTGCTGTCGTAGATTCCGATCAGCTCTGTATCCGTCTGGACTGCGTTGATCAGCGCCTTTTCGGATTTTCCCTTGAACGTGATATCCGACTGATAAAACGGCATCTTCTGTACATTCCTGACATATTCCTGATCGTTCATTTCCTTCATGAACGCTTCATCCGGATCTTCCTTGAAGTAGATCTGACAGTCATAATGGATTCTCTCTCCATACAACTGATGCAGCATATAATTCTTGGAAGTGATAAACGCAAAGGAAGAAAAAATCATCATGACCGATGCCGCAATACAGATGACAGAAAAAACAAATCTCATCTTGTTCCGGAACAGTGTCGTCACACTGAATTTTGTCATCGGAGACGCCTTGACGATCAGCCGTTCCAACAGTTTCGGAACCGTCGCTGTTTCCGGAGCGGGTCTTGACATAGCCTCTGAGGGCATGACTTTCGAAATGGATCCCGTACTGATGATGGTAGAAATCAGTCCTACTACGATCGTCAGCCCCGCCGAAAACAGATACATCAACAGATTCGGTTGGTATGTAAATTCAAACAACGGGAAGAAATTCCGGAAATAGTTGCCTACATAAAGCATCAGGACATATCCCATGACCGTTCCTAATACGATGGACATCAGTGAAGTAATAAAATTCACACTGCAATACAGTGCCCGGATATTTCCCTTTGTGAAGCCCAATGCCCGCAGAATTCCGATTTCCCGTCTGCTCTGTTTGATGATCAGCGACATAAACAGAAAAACAACAATCAGGATGATCCCGAAAAATATCGACGGTGTCAGGATTGACAGCGTTTCAATCGTCTTCAGATTATCATTGATTCTTTGTTTGACGGCGGAGTTTTCATAGGTATAGTTACTTTTTACTTCCACTTCTTCGCCCGCTAAAATTCCTTTCAGTTCTTCCAGGGCGGCATCAGGGTCTGCGCCGTCTTTGAAATAGACAAGGAACTGATTGCAGAGCATCGCATAACTCTCGCCTTCATTCAGCTGTTTCACGGCTTTTTCAAGCTCATCCTTCAGGTTATCAAATTCACTCAAGGCTTTGCTTCTTTCGTTGACATATGTCTCCTCGTTTTGGGATATCTCCGATTCGGCATCCGTCAGCTGTTTTTCGGCATCCTCTATTTTTGTCTGAATCGTTTCTCTGCCTTCCGCAATCTGACGGAGACTGTCCTCGATCTGCGTCATGGCGTCATTGATCTGCGTAATTCCTTCATCAATCTGGTCGATACTTTCATTGATCGTCTTCTGTTTGGCAACGACAAATCCGGTCACGTCCGACAGATCTTCTTCCGTCACACCATATTCCGAAAGCGAATCCAGAATCTCCGTCCGCTTTGTTTTCAGCTCGGTCTTTTTCTGATCCAGCTGTCCCACTGAGGAACTGTAAACGCTGGCAAGATCACCCGTTGTTTCAATCGTTTCACCCGTGTATTCCGATAACGTATCAATATAGTTCGTCATTGTCGTGATACCGGATACCAACTCTTCCAAAGAATCCGAACTGCCGGCTTCCGGAAGAAAGGCTACCACACTATACAGGGCGTTCTCTTCAATGGTGTCCGCCAGACTGTCAAGCGTATATTTGGTATTCTCAAAACATTCTTCAAAGGGAATCTGACTGTTATACAGATCATACCGTTTCATGATCTCTGTCAGCTTGTCACGTTCCTCATCAGAAATGGATGACAAATCATCGAATTGTTCCGAATGGACATACTCTTTGTCAGACATTACCTGATCCATATATTCTTTCATACTGTCAGAAATTTCCTGCACCGAGTCGGTCGCATCATAGGTGTAACCGTAGGTTTCCGCAGTATGGAGAAAGGCGCTCATTAAGTCCGTGATTTCAACCAGATCATCAATGTAATAATCCGGGTACGCGCTCATCAGACTGATAAACCGGCTGATATGCTTGTCATCCGACAGCTGCGACAGGTTATCAATCGTTTCCAGCGCTTCATCAATTTCCTTGATACCTTCCGCTGCTTCGTTCAGCGTACTGATATTATCATAGAGTTTATTTCCGGTTTCCCGGAGTGTCTCTTTTGTTTTCTGTAACTCTTCTTTTTTACTGACAAGTTCCGTTTTGGTCGCATTCAGTTCGGTTTCGGTTTCCGTCAGCTGTGTCAGCTTCTCCTGCGCTTCCTGATAGGAACTGCTAAATGTTTCTTTACTTTCCGCCAGCTGTTTTTTGGCATCTTCCAGCTGCTGTTCCGCATCGGAGAGTTTCTGTTCCGTCTCTCCCCAGCCTTTATCCAGTTCTTCCTGTTTACCGTCCAGTTCTTTCTTGGCGTCACCGTATTTCTGTTCATACTCCTTCGACAGAAGGCTCACAGGCGCATAGGCATAACCGAAATCGTTATTGGAACCCCAGGAATCATCCGTCGGCTGTACCGCCAGCGTTTCCGGATTTGTCACGGTACCCGCTACAAAATATTCCCGGTATTCCTGATCGACCTTGATCTTAACGGTCTGGCCGACACTGATCCCGTTATCCTCTGCAAAATTATATTCCAGCAAAATCTCGTCTTCGTTTTCAATGCTGCTTTTTTTCGACCAGTAATGAAACTGCATACTGTCATCCGGATTGTAGGTAAACACCCTGACGGACAGATAACGTCCCTGCGGACTTTTCAGATAGGTATCTCCGCAGAGTCTGGCATTGATCTCCGATACGGCATCCACCTGTTTCAGCTTATCGATCATATTACGGTTGGTAACTGTCGTGGTAATCATCGCATCCGGATAATGATAGTCCTCCACATAGCCGTCCAGCGTCCGCTGCAGCGACGTATACGCCGAAGAAAGTCCTGACATGAATCCGCAGCCCATGGCTGAAACAAGCATCACCGAGATAAGCAGCTTTTTATATTTCTTGATGACAGGAAATATCATTCTTTTCATATACTTACCACTCTACGCTTTCAGCAGGTACCGGATCGTCGTTTTCCACAACCTCCGTAATTTTACCGTTTCTCATTTTGATGACACGATCGGACATTTTACCGATCTCCTGTGTATGGGTCACGATCACGACCGTTTTCCCATGCGTCCTGACAAGCTTTTCCAGCTCCACCAGAATCTGTTTGCCGGTTTCATAGTCCAGCGCGCCTGTCGGTTCATCACAAAGCAGCAGCGCCGGATTCTTCGCAAGAGCACGGGCAATCGAAATTCTCTGCTGCTGACCGCCGGAAAGCTGGGACGGATAGTTTTTCATTTTTTCCGTTAAGCCCACCATGTCAAACACTTTTTCCACTATCCCCGGATCGCCGGAGGTATCGGCAGTCAGGGCAACGTTTTCCTTGGCGGTAAGCTCCGCTATCAGGTTGAAGGACTGGAACACAAAACCGATATTCTTCTTTCGGTAGCTCGTCAGCGCTCTGTCATTCATCTGACAGAGATCAACCCCTCCGCAGCAGATCATACCCTTATCCGGTTTATCCATTCCGCCCAGAGAATTCAGCAGGGTACTTTTTCCGCTGCCGGAACTTCCCAGAATCGTCAGCAGTTCACCGTTATATATTTTTAAAGAAACATCGGCAAGAGCGTCTACCTTCGCAGCTCCCTTGCCGTATGATTTCCAAAGGTGATCGGCTTCAAGAAGTACTTCTCTTTCTTTTTTCAAAGCCTTCGCCTCCTGTATTATTTAATTTTCTTTACTTTCCCCGGTTCGTCAAGGGAAAACTCATACATCGTATCATAATCCATTCCGGCACACATTTTCATGGTACCCTGTGTCAGATTATACACACTGCTCCATACCGTAATGACCATATGACGCAGGTATTTATGCCGATAGTGCAGGGTACATTGGGAAAGCAGATCCATCGCATGTTCTTCCGTCAGACAATATTTTTGTTCCTTCAGGGTATCGCTGATTCGCTGTAATCTGTCTTCGCCCATTCCCTTACGGTTATCGCCGCCTTCGGTCAGGAAATAATTGGTCAGTACCTGATTTTCATCCTTTTGATTCTGTCGGATCACGTGCATCTCGTTATTGACATATTCAATGATCGCACTGTTTCCCTGCGCATCCGCAAGCTGATAGTGATAATTGACAAAAAGAGCGTCTCTCATATCATACTGACGGAACAGTTCTATGGCTTCATCCACCGTACTGCATCGATCCAGTACCGCTCTGATGGCAATGGGACTGATGATCGGTTTTTTACCGGTCTTCTGTTTGGTAGATTTGGCTTTGATTTCAAGAATCGCCGCCGCCAGTCCCTTTTCATTGATCCCGTCCATACAGCAATAGGGCGCAATCATTGCCCGGTCATGATTTTTCTTTTTCTCAGGATTCTGCCATTTCTTGCCGTACATCATGAAGGAACCGAATGTCACTGTCATGCTGCGGTAGCCGTTTTCGGGTGCTGTCCAGACAACCACACACAGCGAATCTTTATAGTCAAAGTTTCTTCCGAAAATCACATCATTTCCCGGCGTTCTGGTATTAAAGCTGGAACAGCCGAAATCCCTGACAAACGGGTTGACATAGACCTGTCTGGAACGGAAGAACCGATGGGCAAACCGGATCACTCCCGTGACACCGGAGATGCCCTTTTCCAACATTTCGTCAAGTCCGTAGGACCCCTGGTACACCAGTGTCCGGACCGTATCATCTACTTTCCTGAAAGTAGCCAGCGTCTCCCGACGCGCTTTCATGATTTCCTCTTTATTCCTTTTCATTTTTCCTCCTATGACGATCAGCAAGATTTCGAATGATCCATGAACAACTGCAGTACTTCGGGACTGTTGATAACCCGGACGGTTTTCACCTGGTTCTGGGAAGTCCCTTCTCTTACACGATATTCCCGGTATTCACGGAAGGTATTCTTTTCTACCTGAACAATCACGGAAGGATATGTCTCTCCGATCTTCAGCATACGACCGTGTTCATGGTTCATCTCAGAGAGTTTTTCGTCAAATATTCTTGCAAAACGGATCTTCTGCTCCGAAGTCAGATCCTCTTCCGTCTCAACAAACAGCATCAGTCTCCAGGGAGAATGGCTGGTATCCGGATAGAGCGTGTAGTCGGAGATATGGATATGGGTGGAAGCTTCGAAGGCTTTCATCGCATTGGTGATATGTTCGGCAGTCAGTTTGACACCGGTAATATTGATGACCTGATTTTTGCGATAGGCAAAATGAATGAGCGGATTCTTGCCGACAAATCCGGTGACTCTGATGACGTCTTTGATCCGGTAACGGTAAAGTCCTGAAAGATTCGTAATCACAATCTCATACAGCTTTCCGCTTTCCAGTTCATGGCTCAGCAGAGGTCTGTCGGTTTTTTCACCCACCGGAATGAATTCAAAAAAGGCGCTGTCCGTCAACAGAAGATAGTCTTCGTTCTCGACGGAAATGGCATTGGCAATCAGGGATTCACTGGAAGAATAGGTCTCATAATAGAAGGAAACGCCGTCTCCGCAGTAATCACGCAGTTTTCTGGCAAACCCTTCAAATTCTCCCGTTCCGATACCGATGATCACACAGAGCTTTTTCCAGATTTCCGTCATGATGCCCGAATGAGGATGTTCCGCAAATATCTTTCTGAGTTCGTCCGCTCTCGCCTTATCCCCGTGAAGTTTACGGTTCAGACTTTCTCTCAGTTCGGACGGAATCTCTGCCTTTTCATTGATCTCACCCACTTCGATATCATGGAGCAGGACATCCACATTCTCAAAAATATAGGTCATCAGGTCCGTCACATTCGACATAAAAACAGAGGCAATATAAACCAGGTCGGGATCCTTCAAAGCATAGAACGCTTTGAGATATTTCATGTCGACCCCTTCCCCGTAACCGAAGATTTCCTTCGGGAAACACGTAATGATCGGAATCGCAAATTTTCTGCTTTGCAGGGTATAGGCGGAAATCAGTCCCTCATGGATGCCGCTGGGAGTACTGCCCATCTCGATCTCGACAGTATTCAGGCCCTTTCCGCTATGAATCCCACGCTTTTTCATCTCCGCATAAATGATATTCATAAAGGCAGCGACCGTTTCGGAATAGGGTCTGATCGCCTTCTTGACAACGGGAATCCGTTTCGTCTCGCCGGAAGTACCGGATGTCTTGGCAAAAAATACCACTTTATCGGCTGTCAGAAGATTCTGCTCACCGTAATTGGCGATACGGTCAATATACTCCCTGTAATCATCATAGACGGAAAACGGTACCTTGTCCTGAAAATCCTGTACGGTATGAATCTGTCCGAAATCATATTTTCTTCCGTATTCCGTATCTTTATTTTTCCTTACCAGATTAAGAAGAAGCGCTTCGCTGACAGTATCGATCCTCTGACTTTCCTGCAGCTGTTTTTTTCTGCACCTTCCGCCATAGGCTGAAACTGATCTGAGCACTGCACTGTTCACCAAATTATCAACTATCCCCATTGATTATTGCTCCTTGTCATTTAATCGTATTGTTTTTCTTTTTCTTCCTGAAACTATCATCAGACTGAAGGCACCTGCTATCGCTGCTATCCCTGCCGCTCCCCAGAATCCGGCGGATTCTGTCGGACTTCCTGTATCCGGAACGGAATAGGATTCTTCGCTGCTGCTTGCTGACGATCTGACCGTGTCAGACATCAACGCAGAGAAGGCGGAGGAAGATGACTGACTGGTCTGTGATTCCTCCACATTCACCACAATATTCGTCTTACCATCGTCAAATATCAGCGAAAGCTCATTGGTTCCGTCAGAGAGTGTTTTCAGATATTCCGTTTCGATGGTAACGGTACCTTCCTTGATCGAAATATTATTTTCACCGGAAACGGTTGACAGCCTGCCGCTTTTACGGACGGAAACGTTTTCCGAAACGGAATTCGTCCTGACACGAATGCTTTTTTTACTGTTACGTTTCCATGTATAGACCGTCTGATCCGCAACAATATCCTGATCGGAATCGGACGTGTTTATTTCATCGGTCACATTGACGGTAATGGGAACCCTGCCGTCTTCAAATTCCAGCATCAGTTCGTTTTCTCCGTCATCCAGTTTCCTGAGATGTTTCGCCGTAATCCCCACTCTTCCGAACGTGAGATATACGCCTGTCTCATCACTGGAGAATAACTCTTCCCCGTCTTTGGTAATCACCACATCCCCGGAACGGGAATCGGTGATGACCGCTATTCCTATATAATTACTTCTGTCCCAGGTGAAATACGTCTCTTCGGCAGATAATTCCTTTTCTTCTCCGGAAGACTCCGGTGAAGTGCCGTCAACAAATACCGTAATATCCTGACTGCCTTCTTTCAGTACAAGCGTCAGACGGTTTTCTCCGTTTTCCAGTTTTTCCAGAAAGCCGGGATCCATACGGATCTGTCCGTCTTCGATCGACAGACTCTGACAGATCAGACTGGCAGTAAAAAAGACACCGTCTTTTTTTACATAGAAATGTTTCGACTCCGAATCCGTCTCTATCACGATGCCGGTATCAGACCCCCGCTCCCAGCTATAGAACGGTTCTTCCCTGATAACCTCCGAAGAATCCTGTGACGATTCCTGTGACGATTCACTGTCTGTTACAGTGAGATGAATCGTAACCGTTCTTTCACCGCTGACAAGGGTCAGCGTATGATCGCCGATTTCCAGCGTGATCAGAACACTGACATCAATATAAAAGCACTTGCCTTCCGATTCGGGATCGTTTTCGGAAAAGATGACGGAAAGCGTGCTGCTGTTTTTCAGCAATACCGCTTCGTCCGAATCCGTCAGCCAGTCGATCCGGATTCCTTCCTGACTGTTCCTGTCCCATATATAATGGTACTCTGTTTTCTCATCGGTTATTTGCTGTATGATTTCCTGCTGTTCCGACTCCGGAGGTCCTTCTGTCCGGGCGAAAACCACACCGGCGGCTGATGCCATCCCTACTGCCAGAACAGCTGCCAACAGACAGCCTGATAAGCTTCTCCATTTCATCTGCAATCACCTACATTTGTCTGACAAAAGTGATACTATTTTTCCAATTTTACGTACTAAACAGTAGTTTACAACATTATTCATCCATTGTCAACAAATAGATCATTCACAATTCGGCGTATTGCACGAATACCGATAAACTTTTTTATTATTTTTTTAAAAACAGTTGCAAAGACCAGAAAAACATTGTATAATGAATAAAAGTAATATATTTGGACATGGAGGTAATGAATTATGTCTGCAAAGAAAATTTATATGAAAAGAGTTTTAACGGCAGCCCTCGCTCTGTCAATTATTGCGGGAACAGGAATCACTTCTCTCAGCGCAAGCGCTGCAACACCTGCACCCACTTCATCTATCAGCGAGAAAGTTTCCCAATTCAGAACCTGGCTCTCAGGCGTCATCAGTACCAGATTTGATACCGAGGAAGCCAAGGAAATGATGGCAAAACTCTCCGAGAAGGTTCTTTCGATGATCCCGGAAGAAACCAAAGCAAAGTTTGAAGAAACCATTCAGCTCCTCTCTGACGAGGACTTCCCCGAAGAAATGATCCGTCAGCTCATTTCTGATTTTGCCGATACCGTTTTCAAAAATGTCGTAGTACCCACTGTCACCTATGCCTGGAAACAGTACCAGCAGCTTCCTGATGAGCAGCGTGAGAAGATCGAGGCTTCTCTGATGCAGATCCGGCAGTTTATCAGCGAGGTCAAGGCAAGAGCAGAAAAATATCAGATCGTCGGTAATAATGTACTGCTTACCGAAGGCGATTTCCTGTACGTCATGACACTCAATCTGTCTACCGGCATTGAAGCCGTTGCCTACGCTTATTTAGGTGAAGCCACTTCCGTAGCCATCCCCGCTACCGCAGACGGATTTAATGTTACATCCGCTTTCATGGGTTCCATGGCAGCCCTGAAGTCCGTTACTGTACCGGAAACCTTCACAAACCTCAACGGTTACAGCTTCTGCAATATTGATACCCTTAAATATATCTTTGTCAACTCCCAGAACCCCAATTTCAAATCCGTAAAAGGCGTTGTTTATGACAAGAGCGGCGCTACGCTGGTTGCCGTTCCTCCGGCAAACAAATACACGATTCCCGAAAACGTCACCGCCATCGGCAGTTTGGCGTTTGCATCCTCTTCGATGTCTTCTCTGACAATCCCCTCCACCGTTACCTCTATCGGCATGGGTGCGTTTGCTGGCATGAGCAATCTGGAAGAGATCACGATTCCTGACGGCGTTACAAAAATCGAAGAATACACCTTTACAGACTGTCTTTCCCTCCAGAAGGTCGTGATTCCTTCTTCCGTGACCGAGATCGCTGATAATGCTTTCGAAAATGTCAATGAGGATATCGTTTTCGTATGCCAGGATGCGTCAGACTATGCGGTTAAGTATGCAGAAAGCAAAGGCATTAAGGTTTCCGTGCCGTTAAATGCCGAATTCAATGCACCGACTCTGGTAATCCTGGGCGCCAAAGCCAAATTCACCATCGATGCAGAATACGGCGAAGGAGATTATTCTTACTCCTATCTCATCCGTAGAATGGGCACCACAACATGGAAAAAACTTAAAGTCAACTCTCCTTCCAATACCTACACCTATACCCCGTCAGAGACCGGTAACTTTGAGGTTTGCATGAAGGTGAAGGATTCCTCCGGCAAGGTCGTCAAGTTCTACTCCGCTATGAGTGTTATCCAGACCCCCAACAATAAATCTACGATTTCCTCCGACACCGTTACAATAGGCGAGCCTCTTACCGTATATTGTGGCGCAGTTGATCCTAAAACACAGTTCGCCGTTTGCTATAGAGAACCTTCGTCCTCAACCTGGAAAGTTGCTCAGAAGTACAGCGAAAACGATGTTGTCGAGCTTACTTTCTCAGAAGTCGGCAGCTGTGAAGTTTGTGTAAAAGCAAAGAGTTCACTCGGCTTTATTTCCAAAACATATTTCCTTGTTTCATCAGTTGAATCAGCTGAATAATTAGCACGGTTACACAACCATACGCTGTGAAGGATCGGCGGATCATCCGCCTTTCCTTCACAGTTTTTTTATTCTCGGAACAGGCTGCCGGTAGACAAAAAGAGATTTGTCTGGTATAATGAATCATATTTCCATCAGACAAGGATGATGGTTTAGGAGAAAGTGAAATGAATATTCTTGATTACATAGACTGGAGAGGAGACATTACCTTTGACCAAAGCGCTCTCAATGAGGTTGACAATCTGATCTTCTCGACATTGGCATACCTTAATATGGAGCAGTTAGTCTCGGAGG
>CACYCN010000214.1 GCA_902772895.1 uncultured Ruminococcus sp. | reverse complement strand
AATGGATATCACTCCTACCATGCTGAACTTCAAGACCCATGCTGATAACGGTTCTATGTTCAATACTCCTCCCTGCTGGACTATCTATATTGCAAAGCTCGTTCTGGAGTGGATCAAGAATGATATCGGCGGTCTGGAGAACATGAAGAAGATCAATGAGAAGAAAGCTTCTATCCTCTACAACTTCCTTGACAACTCCAATATGTTCAAGGGTACTGTTGTTCCGGAAGACCGTTCTCTCATGAACGTTCCCTTCATTACCGGTAACGAAGAGCTTGACGCTAAGTTCGTCAAGGAAGCTACCGCCAATGATTTCGTCAACATCAAGGGTCACCGTACCGTTGGCGGCATGAGAGCTTCTATCTATAACGCTATGCCTGTGGAAGGCGTTGAGAAACTCGTGAAATTCATGGCTGAGTTCGAAGCAGCCAACAGCTGATTTCCAGAGGCATGAGCCTCCGGATTCATGTGTTTGCGACAAATCGCTTTATTTACTCTGTGAAGATCCTGTAATGCGTGGTTTGTGTTTTACGGCATCGGTTCAGGATTTCAGAGTAAGTGTCAATGATTATAAAACGATAAAAGGGTGACAGATATGTATCAGATTCAGACACTCAATAAGATCTCCAAGTTAGGTCTTTCCCGTTTGGGTGATAATTATCAGGTAGCGGATGACGTTCAGAATCCGGATGCGATTCTTGTTCGTTCTGCCGCCATGCACGATATGGAACTGCCGGAGAGCCTTCTTGCTATCGCAAGAGCCGGTGCCGGTGTCAACAATATTCCGCTGGATAAGTGTTCCGAGAAGGGTATTGTTGTTTTCAATACCCCCGGCGCCAATGCCAATGCCGTTAAGGAACTGGTTCTCACCGGTCTGCTTCTCAGCTCCCGTAAGGTAGTTGACGGTATCGAGTGGGCGAAGACCCTCAAGGGTAACGGTGACGCTGTCGGTAAGATGGTAGAAAAAGGCAAGAGCCAGTTTGTTGGTCCTGAAATCATGGGCAAGACCCTCGGTGTTATCGGTCTGGGCGCCATCGGTATTCTTGTAGCCAATGCTGCCGTTGCTCTGGGTATGGACGTTGTCGGTTATGACCCGTACCTGTCTGTTGATAATGCCCTGAAGGTTTCCCGTAAGGTGAAGCACGTCAATACACTCGATGAAATCTATGCTGCCAGCGATTATATCACGATTCATGTACCGCTGACTCCGGATACAAAGGGTGTTATCTGCGCCGACAGTATCGCAAAGATGAAAGACGGCGTTCGTATTCTCAACTTCTCCAGAGCTGATCTGGTTGTTTCCGGTGATATCCTGACCGCTCTTGCCGCTCAGAAGATCAGTGCTTATGTGACTGACTTTGCAACGGATGATATTCTCGGTGAAGCCGGTGTCATTGCGATTCCTCATCTCGGCGCTTCTACTCCTGAATCTGAGGAAAACTGCGCTATGATGGCTGCCGATGAAATCAAGGACTTCCTTGAGAACGGTAATATCAGAAATTCCGTTACGCTGCCGAATGTGGCAATGGCTCGTTCCGGCGCTGCGAGAGTATGCGTTATTCACAAGAATGTCCCGAACATGATCAGCTCAATCTGTGCAAAACTGTCCGAGTCCGGCAATAATATTGAGGGCATGGCTAACCAGTCCAAGAAGGAGTATTCCTACATGATCCTCGATACTGCTGATGCAGTAGCTGATAGTGCTCTTGAGGCTATCAAGGCAATTGACGGTGTTATCCGTGTAAGAGTGCTGTAATTCTTTTCTGTAACAAGTAAAGATATCAATTGAGTATTTTTTCCGCTCAGGTGGATGCTTCGGCTGACCTGAGCGGATTTTTTCTTTGCTGTACAGGAAAAATAAGAAATAGTCCGCTGTTGAAACAACGGACGATTTTCAGAGATATTATGATTCGGATGTATCACTGACCTGAACGGTAGCGGAAGCTGTCTGAATATCAAAGAGTTCATTGCCTGCGGTGATTGTTTCACCGTAACACAGCTGACAAGTCTGCGCATTGGTAGGAATCTCGATAATAATCGTATCCAGTAAGGTCTTGCCGGGGGAGATATAGTGCAGATAGGACCGTTCCAGAGCCGGATACGTGGCGTTATCATTCTGTAAGATATAGAAATTGTTCATATTGAGGTCATGGGTGACTTCTGAAATATTCTGAATTTCCATGGTGACGGAAACATAATGATTTCCTTGAGCGGGTTCCGGAAGACGGAATGAACTGGCATCAGCCGCTTCTGTTTTCAGAAGTGAAAAACGGAATGATCCGGATTCTTTGGAAGCGATACTTTTTGATTGACTGCTTTCCGGAGCGCTTTCCGAAAGATTGTCGGGATTCCGGAAATGAAATACTCCGAAATTGCCCCGGTCACCGCCGAAACTGATCTCACAGGTATGGAAATCAGAGGGAACTTCAAAGGCAAGATATCCCTTTGTCACACTTCCGGCAGGCACTACCACCGTATTGCTTGTCAGGAGATTTTTCAATCCGTTGACTTCTGACGGAAATACGGTGAAGTATTGTCCTAATGAAATGACATAGCCGTCAACGGAAGGAACCAGATCATTGAGAGTCCAGAATTCTACGGTATCCTCCTTGAGCGTTTCCAGAGAGAATTCGGCAAAAATAAAGGTATAGCCGCTTTTGGGAGTGACGGCTGTTTCTGTGCCGGAACTGATGAAATTTTTGGTACCGATCTGATTCAGGGTCAGCTTAACGCCTTCACCGGTATAGGACTTTCCGATATCACTTTCCGCATCACCCGCATCGGATGTCGTTCCGGAAGGAGAGGAACTTTCCTGTGGATCGGATTGACCGGAACAACCGGTAAGCGGCATGACAGTCAGTGCCGCTGTCAGCAGAACGGTTGCTATGATTTGAAATACCCGTTTTTTGTTGTCATGTTTCATTCCAATCACCTTTTTTAGTCATTTCCCAAAATACGGAACGATGACAGAATTGCAGGCAGTGCGCCCTTCATTTCATACGAATGAGCAATCACTGGATCGGTTCGAAATCAGCGGCGCCGTGTTTGCAGAGAGGACAGATAAAATCTTCCGGAAGTTCTTCCCCCTCATAGATATAGCCGCAGATTTTGCAGACCCAACCTTTTTTGCCGTCGGTTTCCGGCTTGGGTTTGACATTGTTCTGGTAGTAGGTATAGGTCATGGTTTCCTTATCGGAGATCACACGGGCTTCGGTGACGCTGCAGATGAACATACCGTGGGTATCCAGATCAACATAATCTTCAACCTTCAGGGACATGAAGGAATTGATATATTTGGGAAGGAAGACAAGACCGTTGTCGGAATGAAGGGGCTGGCAATCCTTGAATTTATCGACATTTCTGCCGCTCTGGAATCCGAACGTCTCAAAGACCTTGAAGGGGGCTTCCACAGAGAGACAGTTGACATTCATGATACCTGTCTGTTTAATGACATGGTGGGAATAGTTTTCCTTATTGATGCAGACAGCGATACGGTTGGGGGAATTGGTGACCTGAGTGACAGTGTTCACAATCAGTCCGTTATCCTTTTTACCGTCATTGCTGGTGACAACATACAGTCCATATCCGATATTGAACAGGGCAGACATATCATTCTTATCGGCAGTGTCGTTATTCTGTGCCATATAGTCATGACATAACTCATCCGCTAACTTTTCAAGCTGTTCTTTGCTGGTTTCATTAAGCGCTGACATAATGTGGACAGTGGTTTCCGTGAAGGTCAGATTCTTGCAGCCTTCCAACATAGACTTCATTGTTTTGGCAGCAAGCGGCGCCCAGGAACCGTTTTCGATCAGACCGATGGTTTTATTGCGGAAGTTACGTTCAGTCAGATGGTTGATGAATTCCCGCATGAACGGGAAAATTTCTGCATTATAGGTGGTGGTGGCAAGAACGATACGGCCATAACGGAAAGCGTCTTCGACACATTCTGCCATATCTTCCCGTGCCAGATCATTGACGGCAACTTTCGGACAACCCTTCATACGCAGTTTTTCGGCTAACAGTTCCACTGCTTTTTTGGTATTGCCGTAAACGGAAGTGTAGGCGATCATGATACCTTCACTTTCAACGCCGTAGCTTGACCATGTGTGATACAGATCCAGATAATAGCCCAGATTTTCTGTCAGAATCGGACCATGAAGCGGACAGATTGTCTGAATATCCAGTGCGGCTGCCTTTTTTAACAGATTCTGAACCTGTGCGCCGTATTTGCCGACAATGCCGAAATAATAGCGTCTTGCTTCACAAGCCCAGTCTTCTTCTACATCCAGTGCTCCGAATTTTCCGAAACCGTCTGCCGAAAACAGCACTTTATCCTTACTGTCATAGGTTACGATGACTTCCGGCCAGTGAACCATGGGCGCGGCGACAAAGTGCAGGGTATGACTGCCGAGTTCCAGTGAACTGCCTTCGCCAACTACGATTCTTCTGTCCTCAAACTGTGTGCCGAAGAAATTACCCATCATGGTAAATGCTTTTGTGCTGGAAACAATCGTTGCTTCCGGATAATTTGTCATAAAGTTTTTGATATTGGCACTATGGTCAGGTTCCATGTGCTGGACAATGAGATAATCCGGTTTTTTACCGTCGAGGGCGTTTTCCAGATTATTCAGCCATTCATGTGTGAAGTGGCGGTCAACGGTGTCCATGACGGCGATTTTTTCATCAATGATGACATAAGAGTTATATGCCATGCCGTTGGGAACGTCATACTGTCCTTCAAACAGGTCAATGTCGTGATCGTTTACGCCAATATAGCGGATATCTTCGGTGATTTTCATAATAACCTCCCGTATGTTAATAATGATATCTACATTATAACATATTTCCCTCTCTATGGCAAGCGCTAAACCGTTTCCTTCAAGAAAATCAGTTTTGTCCGGGATTTCTCGTAGGCCCTTTTTTCAAGTGAAAAAAGGGCGCAGAGGCAGCGTGACGGCACAGAATGAAAGGGGGAACCGTCATCTCGGGGTGCGTATGAAGTCAGATTTCATGAGATAAGAAAAGGTGTAGGTCGTGCAGGTCAAATCCGTAACTTTCTCTATAGCCTGTTCTTTTATCCTAGGAAATCAATTTTCAGAAAATAAACCGTTGTCGCAACATATCTTCACAAATAGAATAACTGGTTTGTAAAAAAGAAAATGCAAAATCAGCTTTTTTAGGAAGGGGGTTATCCCCGAGAAAATGCCGGAAAAAATTGATTTCCGTGGCAAGAGACTTCTCTGCGTTGACGATGTTGAGAGTTTGTGATATAATACTATACAAATAGGCCATATTATATGAAAATTTGGCGGATATGTGATGCTGAACGGATAAAACAGTACGGAAACCAACTGAAAAAACTGTCGATGGAAGTGGCAAACTTATGATAGATATCAAGAAAAAATGTATGAATTGTATGAGGGATTTTCCGGAGGAGACCACTGTGTGTCCTTATTGCGGATTCCGCAGAGGTGCGGGGCAGAGGGATCCCTTTTATCTGATGCCCGGTACCATCATAGCCCAGCGTTATCTGGTAGGAACGGCAGTGGGCAGCGGCGGTTTTTCTATTATATATCGGGGATGGGATCTGGTACTGAACCGTCTGGTAGGTATCAAGGAGTTCTTTCAGAAACGTCTCATGACTCGTGTCCCCGGAACCAGTGAAGCCGTCATCTTTCAGAGAACACAACAGGAATTCCGGTTGTTTATTCAGTCATTTATCGATGAAGCCCGAACGGTATCAAGATTT
>CACYCN010000213.1 GCA_902772895.1 uncultured Ruminococcus sp. | reverse complement strand
TCAATATTATTATGAAGGCGTGTGAGTATCTTCCGCAGGAGCGGTGGCAGACACCGCAGGAAATGAAAATGGCGCTGATGATTTTACAGTTCAAAAAAATGGGTCAGGCGAACCATATGACCATGCCGTTTCTGGCAATGCAGGAGGCAAGCGCTTCCCGGTCAAAATTTTCCCGTCAGCCGTCAGGAAATGTTTCAAGACAAGAACGGTCTTCCCGTCAGCCGTCAGGAAATGTATCAAGACAGGAGCTGTCATCCCGTCAGCCGTCAGGAAATGTTTCAAAACAGGAGATATCTGTCCGTCAGAACGGGTTGCCTGAACCGGAATTAAAACAACCACATTCCTCAAAAGCTGCCTCCCGTCAACCTTCTGTCAGGAAAGATACTTCCCGGAAATGGACAGATGGGCAGAACGGGAAACAGGAAAAGTCAGGAAAGAATCCCAAAACAGAGAGGAAAGAAAAAGTGTTTCAGCCTGCCGGATCAGAATCTCTCACACTGAAGATACCTGTCAGGGAGAAACATTCACCGGATATGCCGATAAAAAAATCGGCACGGTCGACAAAAGAAAAAACGGACCCTGCTGAGAAAAATCGTCAGTCAACTCCGAAAGCAGGGACTTCCTTTTCTCAAAAGGTTGAAATCCAACGCAAACGTACCGAACAATTCCTGAAGGAATACAGGGAGGATGAGTCCATTCATTTCAGACCCTCTTCTACGGTTCCTCCGAAAAAAGCGGACACTTTATATGGCACGATCAATGAAAAAATCCGGATGCGGCAGATTGCCGAATTACTGAAACTGATGGATGATCATCGGAATCTGCTGAAACGGAACCGGATGCTTGCGCGGGATGCGTTTGCAAGGATGGATGAACTGGAGGAAACGGTATTGAAAGAGCAGGGATTTACCAAAGAGGATATTCTGGATGAATGTTATCACTTCATGAAGCTGATCGGATATCCGGTGCCGCTGTATCAGCGTAAGTTTCCTGCAGAATAAAAATATGAAATGAAATACAGAGATGAAAGGGGAAATCGGACATGAATGCAGAACTAACCACTATTTGTTATATTGAGCAGGACGGAAAGTATCTGATGATGCACCGGAACCGGAAACCAAACGATCCGAATCATGATTTATGGCTGGGGCTGGGCGGTCATCTGGAAGAAAAGGAAAGTCCGGAGGAATGTGTGATCAGAGAAGTCAGGGAAGAGAGCGGATTGCTGCTCAGAAACTGGCGTTTTCGTGGTATCGTGACATTTTCGGACGGAGACTGGTATGAGTATATGTTTCTGTTTACTTCGGATGATTTTGAGGGAACCATACAGGATTGTAATGAAGGCGAGTTAGTCTGGGTCGAAAAAGAGAAGGTTCTGCATGACCTGCCGGTCTGGGAGGGTGATAAAATCTTTTTCCGGCTGCTGGAAGAGGAACGTCCGTTCTTTTCCCTGAAATTATCGTATGAACACCGTGTATTGAAAGAAGCTGTGCTGGACGGACAGAATTTGCCGCTGCAGGGATAAGTAATTGACCCGCGCCGAAAGGACAGGAATCGTTTGAGCGTGTGCTGTTCATTCAAAATCCTAAGAATTCGCTGAAATGTTCTTGAATATCAAAAGACGTTGTGATATTATGATATATATATGAATTGATTTGAGGTGTCATTTTATGTCTGATATTATGGATTTTTCTCCGCTCTGGGGAGAGTGGCATATCAAGGAACAACTGGGAAAAGGTTCGTTTGGTTCCGTTTATAAAGCAGAAAAAGAAGAATATGGCAATACATATGTCTCTGCTATCAAGCATCTTTCCATTCCGTCAGAAAATATGAATGAAGACAGTCTGCTGGCAGACGGACTGATTTCTGACAGAAAACAGGTGAAACCGTTCTATGATAATCTGAGAAATCAGATGATCAATGAGATCAATATGTGCTATGCCCTGAGAGGGAATACCAATATCGTCTCGTATGAAGATCATTGTATTATTCCGAAAAAAGACGGTCTTGGCTATGATATCTTCATCCGGATGGAATATCTGACGCCGCTGCCGAAATATATGCGGGAACATAAGTTCAAGGAAGAAGATGTGATCCAGCTGGGCGAGGAAATCTGTGAGGCATTGAATGTGCTGGAAGCCCATCATATCATTCACCGTGATATCAAACCGGCCAATATCTTTGTGAATTCCATGGGTGTGTATAAACTGGGTGACTTCGGTGAATCCAAAGTATTGTCAGGTTCCTCTGTAGGAATGACGGTCAGAGGTACCTATGCTTATATGTCACCGGAGATCTCCAAAGGATCGAATGCCAATATTACAGCCGATCTGTATTCACTGGGTATTGTTCTGTACCGCTTGCTCAATAGCAATAAAGCTCCCTTTATGCCGCTGGATAACTCCACCGCTACGGCGCAGACGATGGAAAATGCCAATATCCGCCGTTTTAAGGGCGAACGGATCCCGCTGCCGATGTATCATTCCAACCGTGGTCTGACCAGTGTTGTCATGAAGGCGTGTGAGTATGAACCGAAAGACAGATGGCAGACTCCGAAGGAAATGAAAAAGGCTCTCGAAGCGCTGGAGGATGATTCATCCACTTCTCTGCAGCAGATTGTGGGAGAATATTATCATAATCAGCCCCCTGAGATGTCCGGTAACGTCAATCAGAGTCTCTATTTCAGCCAGAACAGTTTCTCGGGTAACCGTCAGTACAATAACCAGAATCAGCCGGGTATGACCAATATGCCCACATATCCCAATAGTGTCCGTCCGCCATATGGACCGCAGCAGCAACAGCCTATGCCCCAGCAACAGCAGCAGGGATATGCCGGTCAGAGACCTTATGGCGCTCAGGGCGCATTCCCCAATCAGCAGTATCCCAATGTCAATAACCGGCCGGTCAATAATATGCCTCAGGCTGCTCCGAATCAGAACTATCGTCCCGCTGCGGTCAGTCCTGTCAAAACGCCCGCTCCTGTCAATACGTTTCCGGCAGGAAATCCCTCTGCGGTGAAAGGACCCCAGACGCAGGTGAAAAAGAAATCTCCCGCACCGATTATTATTACCCTGAGTATTGTGACGGCTATTGTGATTGTAGCGGTGATCGTCATTTTCTCTGTTTCCGGCAATAAAGGAAGTATCTTTAATCAGGATTATTCCCGCGCAAGTACCACCAGCAGAAGCACTTCCAGTTCGGTCTATGCGTCATCAGGATCATCCTCTTCCCGTTCCAGTTCCAGCAAATCCAGTTCCGACTCCGCTTCGGACTTTGTCGGTACCTGGCATTTTTATGAAAATCCTACCGGCACTGATGATTATTCCTATATCGAAATCTATAAATCCGGAAGTTTCTATTGTTATTCGTATGATGATGACAAGGATAAATATGTGCTGGATTACAGCGGAACCTGGGAACTGCAGGATGAGGATACCATCTATGCCACTATCGGATCAGGTGAGTATAAGGATAAATACCTGGAGCTGGAGAAAGATGGCAGCAAACTGTATCTGATCAATAGTGAAAACAAGAGAAGTTACTACGCTATCAAAACGTCGTGATCCGCTCATGTGATTGCGGCAAAGAGTTTGGAATGAGGTGTTGAAGTATGAATGAGATCATTCAGTCTATGAAAGACAGAAGAAGTGTCAGAAGTTTCCGTCCGGATGAAGTGCCGGAGGAACTGATCCGTCAGGTGATAGAAGCCGGTCTGTATGCCGCCAGCGGCAAAGGAAAACAGTCCGTCAGAATTATCGCTGTGACCGATCGGGAACTGCGTGACAGACTTTCGGAAGAAAACCGGAAGATCGGCGGCTGGGAAGAGGGATTTGATCCTTTCTATGGTGCGCCGGTGGTATTGATTGTGGTAGCGGATAAGCAATTCCCTACCTATTCGTATGACGGCAGTCTGGCAATGGGCAATATGATGCTGGCGGCTCATGCGCTCGGACTGGGAAGCTGCTGGATCCATCGCTGCAAACAGGAATTTGAGAGTGATATCGGTAAGGAACTGCTGCAAAAAGCAGGCTGGGAAGGTGACTTTGAAGGAATCGGTCACTGTATTCTGGGATATGCGGAGGGAACACTGCCGGAGGCGGCTCCCAGAAATGAAAATCGTGTTTGCTATCTGTAAGCAGACGGACAGAATCGGAACGGGATGCGTTCCGGTTTTGTTTTTTTATGCTTGATTTTTTATTGGTTCGGCGATAAAATAGAAATAGAAATGATGCCAGAACCGGAAATGATCTGATATCGGGAAATCATCATAAGCCGTGACAGACTGTCGGGGATTCCCGGTCATTCCGGTAAACCATTTCATCAATTTGAAGGTGATTGAAGTATGACAAAGAATTTACTGGCAAAGATTAATGAACAAAAAGGAAAGTTTTCCAAAGGACAAAAGCTGATCGCCGCTTTTATCACGGAACATTATGATAAGGCGGCGTTTATGACTGCCTCTAAGCTCGGCAATACCGTAGGCGTCAGTGAGTCTACCGTTGTACGTTTTGCGACAGAACTCGGTTATGACGGCTATCCGAAAATGCAGAAGGCCATGCAGGAAATGATCCGTGATAAGCTGACCTCCGTGCAGCGTATTGAAGTGACACAGAGCCGGATCAGTGAAGGTCATGTGCTGGAAAACGTGCTGAATAAAGATATCGAAAAAATCCGCCGTACCCTCGAAGAAACTTCCAAAGAGGACTTTGAGAATGCGGTCAATGCCATTGCTCACGCTAAGACGATCTATATTTTTGCGGTAAGAAGTTCGGCGGCGCTGGCGTCTTTTCTGGGATATTATTATTCTCTGATTTTTGAAAATGTCAAGGTTATCAGTAACTATGGTGAAACGGAAATCTATGAGAAACTGTTCCGGATCTCCTCGGATGATGTCATGATCGGCATCAGTTTCCCGAGATATTCCAATGCCGCCATTCAGGCAATGACGTTTGCCAAACGCAGGGGCGCCAAGTCG
>CACYCN010000212.1 GCA_902772895.1 uncultured Ruminococcus sp. | reverse complement strand
ATCATTCCGGACAGAACAATGTTCTGCCGGTTCCACCGTATCAGAACAGTTATGTCGATCAGAGTTTTGTACCGGATCTGTCAAAACTGAAAAAGCCCAAAAAAGACGGCTGGCTCAAGTTTACGATCTGGATGACATCGGCACTGCTGGTGATAGCGGCAGTCTTTATTGTATTAAAAGTCATCGGTGTCAACAATGGGGATCAGAAGGAACGAAAGGGAAACGATAATATTCCGTATAATGGAAGTTCAGAAGTTTCCTATGGGGGAGATGTCTCCATGCAGGACGCCCCTGATGTTTCGGCAGATCCGAACGGTCCTCAGATTTCGACAGTCGAGGAAACAAAGGAAGAACCGGAAGGAAATGCCGCTAATGAGGCATTCCGGAAAGCGTCCCCTTCGGTTGTGTGCATTACTTCGTATAAAACCGGAAGAGATATCACTTTGTCTCAGCTGGGAGAAGGATCCGGTATTGTTCTCTCGGAAGACGGTTATATTGCCACCAATAGTCATGTGGTTTCCAACAGTACCTCTACCGGAGTGATGATTACCATGACAGACGGTTCTCAGTATCTGGGAACGATCATCGGTGTTGACCAGAAAACGGACCTGGCAGTGCTGAAAATTGATGCCAAAGGGTTGACGGTAGCGGAATTTGCGGATTCCGATCAGTTGTATGTCGGACAGGATGTATATGCCATCGGTAATCCCGGCGGTTCCGCATTTTCCAATTCCATGACAAAAGGTACCGTTTCGGCAGTTAACAGAATTCTCTCTACCAACGGATATGTCAAATATATCCAGACGGATGCGGCGATCAATCCGGGTAATTCCGGTGGTGCGCTGATCAATTCGGAGGGACAGGTCATCGGAATGAATACCTCCAAGCTGGTTGCTACGGATTATGAAGGTATGAGTTTTGCTATTCCGAGCAATAAAGTGGCGGAGATTATCAACAAACTGATTAAATACGGTTATATCAATGACCGAGGAACACTCAGTATTACCGGTATTACCTGCAGTTTGTATGAATCCAAACTGAAAAACGTCCCGCAGGGGATGGTCATCACAAAGATCAATTCGGACAGTCCTTTGTTTACCACAGCCGCTCAAGAACAGGATATTATTACGGCAATCAACGGTAAGACAATCAAGACGTCTTATGAATTCATTGATGAACTCAGTCAATTCAAACCGGGAGATTCTGTTAAACTGACCCTGTTCCGGGCAGCAAGCGGGTCTTCCAAGAGTTCTGTCACCTTTGATGTGGAAGTCGTGCTGATTGAGGATAGTCAGTCATAAGCTGCTTTTAATTTATGCAGTATAGATTGATATTCAGGTTGACATTTGTATAAATCAAACAAAAAATATAATGTATTGAAAATGGGCTTGCAAACCAATTCACAATATGTTAGAATAGGAAAGGAATATCATATTAATCAAATATTTTGTTGATTGAATAATTCCACTTTTTGTTTTTTTCATTATCCCTTCCTTTTGTGCAAGGCGCAGTCAGAAATGACTGCGCTTTGTGCTTTTTTTCGCAATCAAAAGCCGTATCCCGAAGGATACGGCTGTATTGTTTTATGGTTTCCGGGAAATATGTTTTGATCGGCACACAGGTTATCATAACCGGAATGATTCTATCGGATTTTATGAAGGATCGTGCTGATGACGGAGGCACGGTTAAAGGGTGTGATAAAATAGAAGCCGTCGGCGTGAGGGCGAAGAAGGGAAGCTAATTCGCAGGTTATGGAAATACCGACCGCAACAGCCTCTTCCTTTGTCATATCAGGGTCAAACCGGGCAACCAGTTCATCCGGAATAGTCATTCCGGGAACTTCATTTTTCATGAAACAGGCATTACGGTAACTGACGATAGGCATGAGGCCTACCAGGACTTTGGCGCCTTTTTGACGGGCTTCATCCAATGAGGGAATGGCATCTTGTGAGAAGACAGGCTGTGTCAGTACAAAACGCAATCCGTTATGACACTTTTTGTCCAGACGTGACAGGGAATAACTGCGTTTTTTCGGAGCCGGATCGAATGCACCGCCAATGGCAATCGGTGAATCCCGGAAGATGTCTTCATTCAGGGAATTGATCAGCTGCATCAGACGAGTGGAATCCACATTGAAAACAGGTTTGACAATGGTGCGGTCTGTTTCGGCAATATGGTCGCCCGTAACAGCTAAAACGGCACGGATCCCTTCACTGTGAGCCCCCAGCAGGGAAGAACGGAGAGCATTCAGGTTTTTATCACGGCAGCAAAGATGCGGCAGGGTTTCAATTCCCGCTTCCCGGCGGATCTTGGCGGAACATAGAATGGAATCCATTCTTGCGTGTCCGAGAGGGGAATCCGAAATGGTAATGATATCGGTGCCGGCTTCTTTCAGTTCTTTTGCTGCGGCGATCAGTTTGGAAAGATCGGAAGTGTTTGGCGGATCCAGTTCGGCGGCGATCAGAAATTTATTCTCTGTCAGCTGTGTGGCAAAGTCAGCTTTTGCGGAAACCGGTTTCTGATAGGTAATCGTTTTCTGGCGCAGCGGCGGCGACTGACGGAGTATTCCCGATAAACAGCGGATATGCGCAGGTTCGGTACCGCAGCATCCGCCTAAGACCCGGATACCGTATGCAGCAAACTGAGCCGTCTGTTGCGCAAAGTATTCCGGTGAGGATGTAAAGACGGTTCTGCCGTTTTCTACGGTAGGATATCCGGCGTTGGGCAGGATCATAGTGTATAAATCCGTATTTTCCTGAATATAAGAGAAAAAGGGCAGGGAACTTTTGAACAGTTGGGTGGCGCCGCAGCCGCAGTTTAAACCGGTCATCAGCAGTTTTTCTTTATTTTCCTCAATCTGGGTGAGGAGACTGTCCAGCGAAAGACCGGAACGTGTGTGACGGTCAGGTAATACCGTGAAAGATGTGATGACTTCGGCAGTCGGACGTTGTGAGAGAAGATAGTCGATTGCCGGAAGGACAGTGTTCAGATCCGGCAGGGTCTCAAATAAAAACGTCTCGGCTCCGCAGGAGAGAAATGTATCAATCAGAAAGCGGTATTCTTCTTCAATCATATCCTGACTCAGGGATGTGTCATAGACGGCGCTGACATCGGCACAGACAACCGCCTTTTCTCCGGCACAGGAACAGGCCAGTTCATAGCCGCTGCGAAGAATCAACGCTAATTCGTCATGTGATACCCCAAGAGAAAATGAGTTGGCGGAAAATGTATTGGTACGCAGCAGGGAAGCGCCTGCCTGAAGATAGTTGCTGTAGATTTTCCGGATCGTTTCAGGATCTGACAGATTGGCTTTCTCACAGAAACGGACATTCTGACCGCTCAGTGCGGAAAAATAAGTACCGGTAGCGCCGTCTGCTACGATGACAGACTGACGGGTAAGTAATGTTTTTAAGTTCATATGATCACCTGTTCTTTGGTTTGTGTAATCTATAGTAATATAAATCCGTCGTTTTTGCAAGATGTTTTTACGGAAGCAGGCTTCGGCTCCTCATATCGTTCCGGAAAGCTCATTGGAACCGGTGTTTAACGATTTTGAAGAACGCAGGTTCTGTATCGGCGAATGATCTGACGGGATGTGACGAATCGTATCAAAGAAAAATAAAAAGCCTGTATGCGGCAGCATACAGGCAGGTGTAGGTGTTCATGGTTCGGGAAGATCAGCATTAACTATTCTTCAACTCAGCGTAACATTTCTTACAGATAGATTGATTCTTATAATCGATGATATCATCGGGAGAATTGCAGAAAATGCACGAGGGACGATATTTTTTGATAATGATGCTGTCATCGTCAACAAAGAATTCAACAGAATCCACACCATCCGTAATGTTCAAAGTTCTTCTGATATCAGAAGGTAATACCAATCTACCTAATTTGTCTACTTGGCGGACGCAGCCTATCGCTCTCATATGAAAACCCCCTTTTTCATCTTTGCGCAAGCGCAAAACATATTGTGCGTGTTTGTACTATTATCGTACTATTTTTTCAAACAAAAGTCAATAGTAAAATGAAAAATATTTGCTTTTTT
>CACYCN010000211.1 GCA_902772895.1 uncultured Ruminococcus sp. | reverse complement strand
GCCGTTGTATTGCTTGTACTATCTATTCTGTTATCGGGTAAACGAATTTCTGTAACCCTGTCAGGCTTTTCAGAAACGGACGGTAATTCCACTTGATTTTCGGTTTTCAGAATCAGTGTTTCGCCGCTCGGATAATGCTCACTTCCTGTTTCGACATGAAGTATCTGTTCGGAAATAACCGGTTCCTGAACCGATTCCTGACCGGACTCTGTTTGCACTCCGTCAATGACTTTCGTGATGACTTCGGAACTTGGTATAGTGTCCTTTGATTGTGTCGTTGCATCGCTTGCACGATCTGTTCTGTTATCGGATGAACTGATTTCTGTAACCCTGTCAGGCCTTTCAGTAACGGACGGTAATTCGACTTGACTCTCGATTTTCAGAATCAGTGTTTCAGCGGTCGGATCGTTTTGACTATTGATTCCGACATCGAGAACATTGTCAGGCATTATGCCGGAAACGGAAACCTTCTCCCCTGAACTGTCAGACTGCATTCGCATCTGACCGGACAGTTGATCGGGCAGATGATCTGACGGCTTCTGCGAGTGATCTTCTGTTCCGACAGAGTAGAGAAACCCATCGGACATTCTCCCGGCAGAAGGAGGATGGAATCCCGTAATATCAGAAGAAACCCTGACAGTTGCCTGTGACAAATCCATCGTATCAGATGACAAAGTCACCGGCAGATTCCCTTCACTGCCAGAGATCCGATTGACACTGACCATATCGTCAGAAATCCTGCTCTGATCGATTCTTCCACCATTGGTATGATTGTCCGATACCTGATGGATTTTGACCTGTTCGTCAGTGTTTTTGCTGTCATTCACAGGATTATACTGGGGTTCAGACGAAGCCTCCTGCTTTTGATCGGACCGGAAAACCAGGCTGTCACCCATCTGATAGTTAGTATCCTGTTTTGCAGAAGACGCCAAAGCTATTGAACGATCGGAAAGCAGTTTCTGTTCCGATAATTCCTGCAAAGGAGACAGACTTGCATCCATCCGTGAAGCAACCCTTTGCATATGGAACACAACAGGCGGTAATGGACGAATCATCTGTTGTTCGGCAGATTCCGTCAAGACGTCACGAGATTCCCGGTGATACTGCAGACGAATCCGTTCAAGGGCTGTCAGATCAGCAGAAACAACCTTTTCCCGATAAGAATCACGAATCACTTCTTCTTCATGGATCCAGAGATCAGCCAGGGATTCATTTCCGATAAGGGAACGATACTCCCGAATCTGTTCCCATCTGACACGATCCGTATGACGGAAAGATAAAATCGTTTGTTCCATCCGTTCTGTCAAAGAACCGACCAGCTGAGCGGAAGCGGCAACCTGCGGCAAACGGTTACTCAATAAAAGCTGTCTTGTCACCATCAGATGCAGGATCAGCATCATCTGCTGACAGGAATCCTGTTCCCGAGCAAATTCACGGTTAAGATTCTGCAGAAATATCAGGGTTTCCTGATCGGCATATCCCTCGATCAGTTTCCCGTAGCGTTCGATCAGTTCCTCTGCAAAAGCAGCCGCATGAGAAAGCGCATGAAAACCGGCCGATAAGGACAATTTCCTCATCGGCGGATGAATCACGATACTTTTTTTACTCAGCACTTTCATCAATTACGGTTCCTTTCAAGAAACTGTCAGATACCGAAAGGCAGCGGTACTTCTACCATACCGGTATGGGCAATCTGAAGGGTCTGGATCAGAATATTACTCTCAGAGGCATCCAGCGTGGAATATTCACGCCGGACCACTACACCGTTCCGAATCAGAAAGGTTCTGACAGTACGGCCGTTACGCAGCACGTTGATATCGATCAATCTGATCAGACTGCCTTCGTCAAACAATTTCATAGAGATATCCATCAGGGAAGTATAGGTTCCCTTTTCCAGAATCAGGATATCCGGATTCTGTTTTGGTTTTCTGAGAATAACGGGAGCATTATTGAAGCCCCCTTCCACAATGGTTTCAATATCGATGGAACTGGAAAGATTATCCACTCTGCTGAAACTGAAATTTTTACCGTCAAGACTGACCGAAAACGAATAACTTGGTATCAGATCATCACTTGAAGACATACCGTTTCACCATCCTTTATTATGAACGATCCCCTGAAACCGGAAGTCATTTCAGGAATTTCCTGAAAACTATGTCCAAAAGCTAAAGTTTAAAGATGTTTTCCGGTTCATCATTCAGTTTACTGTTGATACGGGAGATTTCTTTACACCATCGCTGACGTTCACGATGACTCAGGGAAGCAAGTTCATCATGAGGCCAATGGAGATAATACCCGATAAAAGCAATTTCCTCATAAATTCTGTCAGCCGGATATACTGCTATATTCCGGCTTCGAGAAAATTTACCGGTATCTCAATTTTCTGACCGCAATGAGGGCAGGTCGAGCGATAAACCGGCATATCCATGGTATTGATTTTTGAGTAAAGATCCTGCAGATAGGCAAGATCAATGGTAAACAGACCCTCCACGACACGGGTATCCACTGCCGGGAGCGTGCCGAGACTTTTGATAACTCTTGACAGGATGATAATGGTCAGATATCCGGGATTCTGCTGAACCCTGGGATCTCTCAGCGGAATGATTTCATCCCCCGCATTGGCAAGACGCATCACGCCTTCCCGATGTAAATTACCGTTCATATCCAGATAACCTTTCGGCAGTGTAAATTTGAATTCTGTTTCAAACATGGCAAGCACTCCTTCTATCCGACAGAACAGACCAAAAACACTTTCTGTCAGACAACATATTACATCCGACGATAATTATACCACAAATCCCTGCCCGATTGCAATAATCTTCATTAAAATAGCACAAATCTGACATCATTTTTTCAAAAAATCCTCTTTTCTTCTGCAAAAATCAATCTTACCCGGATCATTAGGCATTATTGTTCTGTTTCAGACGGAGCCATCGATCAGAACATCAGATGCTTTTACTGATATAATTCAGAAATCGTCGGATTTTGTAAGATAATGCTGTATCATCTAAAAAGAACAGCCGACAGGAAATCCAAAACCTGTCGGCTGATAACGGCACTTAACTGAACAACAGAAACATGGTCTACACAATCCTTACCGCATTTTTCCGGAACCAATAATCAAGCTGAATCAGATAAGCCAGAATCTGCGGCGCTTTCATCAGCTGACCGTACCAAGGTGAAACGATCCGATCGGGATGTCCGATCAGATTCCTGACACCGTCCGGATCAAGAATCCCGTACAGCGGAGAAGACGGATCCTGCAGAATCTCCTCAACCGCCTCTGCGCAGAGTCGGAAATACAGCGGATGATGGGTTTTCGGATAGGGACTCTTTTTCCGGTCGATAATACTGTCCGGAAGCAGACCGCGAAACGCTTCCCGGACAATTCCTTTTTCTCTGCCATGATACGCCTTGATTTCCCACGGAAGATTAAAAGCATATTCCACGATCCGGTAATCGCAGAACGGTACCCGTACTTCTAACCCGTTATACATCGACATGCGGTCCTTCCTGTCACAAAAGGATACAGCAGAATAATTTCAGCAGAATCATTCCGACAGCCCCAAAACAGCGCATAAAAAATAACGCACACATACTCCCTCTATCCGGCAGCAATGTGTGCGCTGTGTCATAACAACCCCATTACGGTAACAGAAGAACCGATTCAGTTCATCATCGGATCAAATTCCCGCAGCATGACTCCTCCGAGTACCCCGTTCTCATCACAATTGTAGATAAAACTGATATTATCCCCACTGTCGCAGATACTTCCCTCCTTAATCAGACCGTTTGCTTCCAGCTGATGCAGAAGTGTCAGAACAGAAGAACGTCTGAATTCGAGATCGCCGTTCTGATAGGAAGAGCCGGTGGTCAGTTCCTTGAGCGGGTCATCCACTTCGCTCATCTTATGAATCCAGGTATCATACTTCTTTGTCCACTCAGGATACTGCTCTTTGATTTCACCCAATACACTCTCCAGCTGTCCGTAACCGCTGATATCATAACGACAGTCATCGATCACCAGACCGCCATGTTCCAGATCCATTCTTCCGCTGTCCTTTTCCGTTGTATAAAGAATCACCATACCGTCATCAGTAACTCTTTCCTCACTTTCAGCTAAGATGCGGATGTCTTTCAAAGCGTTTTCTAACTTTTCCAGCATTCCGGAATCATCTGTCCGATAATACGATTCATTCGTACTGCCTTCCGTCACATATCGAAATGATATCTCGATCAGCTTTCCATGACTGTCATCCCAGAAAGCCGTTCCCGTCTGTGCTGACTGAGAGGCCGCCTGAGAAGCCGTATCCGGAACAGAAGATGCCGCTCCTTCAGAACGCAACGAACTATCAGACGATGACTGTTCTTCGGATATCACGGAACTGTCGGCTGATACGACTGATGAACGGGAATCTGACGGAACCGAAGCAGGCGTACAGGCCGCTGACAAGATCATACAACCCACTATCATTCCTATTCCCCCAAAATACTGTTTTTTCATATCAGAGAAACCTCCTTGTGATGAACTTCCTGTCTATTCAGAAATATAATCCGGTGACCGGCTTTCAGGTTACAGCCAAACAGCACTTTTTCCGAAATTTTTTTATCTGTCTCCGGACCCTGAACGTCAGATGATCCTATGAAAACGATTGTTCAGCGATAGACAATTCCGATTTCGCCATCACCAACGATGATTTTTTGCCAGAATGTTCCGGCAAGCAGCTTCTTTTCCTCAAATCCTAACCAATTTTCATCCGTCAGAATCCGATTCAGCGATTCCGTATCAGAAGCTTCCGCCGTCTGTCCCTGCAAACGCAATAATTCCGATTCCGTCTGTCTGATTTCAGTGTCAAGAGAGGCGATACGGGCATTGAGATACTTCATCAGCGCTTCATTGGCATCCGCCACTTTATGCAGCAGTTTTCCGATTTCTTCCCGACACTTTGTCAAACGGATTTTCAGTCGGTTTACTTCCATGTTCCTGTTCTGTTCCTGCCTGATTTCGGAAAAGTCAAAGTGTCGGATTGTCCTCAGCAGACTGTCAAGCGCAGCCGATTCCAGTTCATCGAAAGTCATGACAACCGTTCTGCCGGGACAGAGATGTTGTTTT
>CACYCN010000210.1 GCA_902772895.1 uncultured Ruminococcus sp. | reverse complement strand
TGACGCCCTGGATGACCAGACCGTCTTCCGTTTCCCGGATTTCGGCACCGAGCCGTGACAGACCGTCCGTCATCGCCGCCAGTCGGTCACATTCTTTGATGCGCAGCCGGGCGGCTCCGGTGATATGGGTGACGCCTTCGGCAAGCGCGGCGCAGACGGCAAGCGCCGGCACCATGTCGGGAATATCCGAAGCATCGAGATCAATTCCCCGGAGTGTTCCCGGACTTGCCGTCAGTATACCGTTTTCGTCCACTGAGACGGATACGCCGAACCGACGGTACAGTGCAACACATTCTTTATCGCCCTGCGCGGAATCCGGATCGAGGTTATCGATCGTAACCGTACCGCCCAGAGCGGCGGCAGTGAGATAAAATGCCGCCTGTGACCAGTCACCTTCCACTGTAAAGTTCTGCGCCTTGTAAGCCTGTGAACCGGGAATATGCCAGCCCTGAGCGGTAGGCTGTACTCTGACACCGAATTGCTGCATGGTACGCAGTGTCATATCGATATATCCCACCGACTGAGCCGGTGAAGTCAGAACGATATCACTGTCGCCTTCCAGGAGCGGCAGTGCCAACAGTAAACCGGTGATGAACTGAGAACTGATATTCCCCGGGATCTCATAACGTCCGCTCTGAAGCTGGCCGCTGATGGTCAGGGGAAGACCGCCTTCTGTCCGGCATACGGTTCCGTGAAGCGGCAGACAATCGGTATAGACACCGATCGGACGCTGAGGGAGTTTTCCGTGACCGACAAATGTCATGGAAACGCCTCCTGCGGCGGCTACCGGTATCAGAAACCGCAGTGTAGAACCGCTTTCTCCACAGTCAAGCTGATCGCCTTTACAACTAAAAACAGTACTTCCGTCTACCGTAAGGACATCGTTTTCGAGCGTGACGGAAGCGCCCAGGGCTTTCATACAGCGGATCGTCGCCCGGATATCTTCGGAGAGATCGACAGGACGGATCACACTGACGCCCTTGGCAAGAGCGGCACAGATAATCGCGCGATGGGCGGCACTTTTGGAAGGCGGTACGGAAACGGTACCATGGAGTTGGGCGGGTGAAATCCGGATAAGGGACATAATCATCGCTTCTTTCTTGGAGTAGTAGTTTATTGCTGAACAGATGTATGGACATATGTTGATCTGAAAGCAGGTTTCGGACAGTGGATTTTCAATAGGGTGAGAGGAGAGGACCGTATTGTATTTGCGGTCATTGAAAAAGACAATGGTGAGTGTCTGTCAGCCACTCACCACAATAAAGCTATTGTTTTTTGATCTTATAGCTGATGAAATCAAAAAGTGAGAGAAGACCGACGCCGATAGAGGCGGATCCCAGAATGATGATCAGCAGACCTAACAGGGAGTTTTCGATAATCAGATAAAAAACGCCGGCGGCGGTAAAGGAAATGCCGGCAATCAGGGGAATGATAGCGGAGGAAAGCTGGAACTTTTCTTCACCGGAATGATCGATATCCGTTTCGTTTTCGTTGACACCCTTGATTCTGCGGAACTGGATGATCTTATAGATGGCAATCAACAGGGGACTGGCGGCAAAGATGATATAGAAAATACCACGGTACTGCATGGTTTTGGTCCAGATATGTTCATGATCGTCGGAACTCACTAAGACGGTCAGTTTTGTACCGATTTTCCAGGCGGCTTCATACTGTCCCAGTTCGACATGTGTATGGGGTTCCTGTTTTCCGTCAACGGTAAGCGTATAATCGACGTAAACCGTGGTAGTTTCTGCGACTGAACCGTCATCCGGCGGTTCGATCTCTGTGATGACAGCGGAGCATTGGATGGTATTTTCGGGTAATTGAGCGGCTCTGATCTGGAAAAAAATTCCGAGACTGAGCAGGAACACACCTAATATCAGTAAAGCAATACTGCCTCTCATACCGATCCGGTCGATCGACATTCGTCTTTTCTTCATAGGTTTTCCTCCATTGATGTGATAGTGGTACGGTTATCGTATCATCAGGGCGATGATATGATGTCAGTCTGTTTGTATTTCATCCGTTGAATTGTCGGAAGACTCTGCGGGTTCCGCATAGACTACAATGGTGGTGCAGACTTCATTATAATAAACGGTGTTATTGATG
>CACYCN010000209.1 GCA_902772895.1 uncultured Ruminococcus sp. | reverse complement strand
CAGTTAATGGCAGGATAATGTCTGGCATAAGCGAGCGCCTTATCCAGCGCCCAGAAACAGCGGGTAAAACGTTTGGTATTCTGCGTAACGGGTTCGGAGAAGTCAGAGCCCTGCGGAGAAACCGCGCCGATGATGGTAACGGAACCTTCACTGCCGCAAAGGGCGTCCACACGTCCGGCACGTTCATAGAATTCTGACAGACGGGAGGGAAGATAAGCCGGGAAACCTTCTTCAGCGGGCATTTCTTCCAGACGACCGGAGATTTCACGCAGCGCTTCCGCCCAACGGGACGTAGAATCCGCCATGATGGCAACATGATAGCCCATATCCCGGTAATATTCCGCCAGTGTCAGACCGGTATAGATAGAAGCCTCACGGGCTGCTACCGGCATATTGGAGGTATTGGCAATCAGAACGGTTCTGTCGGTCATAGGTCTGCCGGATTTCGGGTCAACCAGTTCGGAAAATTCATCCAGTACCTGGCTCATTTCGTTACCGCGCTCTCCGCATCCGACATAGACAATGATATCGGCATCGCACCATTTGGCAAGCTGATGCTGGGTCATGGTCTTACCGGTTCCGAAACCGCCGGGGATTGCGGCTGTGCCGCCCTTGGAAACCGGGAACATGGTATCGATGACACGCTGACCGGTGATCAGCGGTACGGTAGCGGGCAGACGGTTCAGACAGGGACGGGCGCTTCTGATCGGCCATTTCTGACAGAGGGTGAGTTCATGTTCCACACCCTTCTGATCTTTGATGGTAACGATCGTGTCATGAAGACGATATTTTCCGTCCTTTGCCACTTTGGTAACGGTACCGCTGAGTGTGGGCGGTACCAGAAAACGATGTTCAATAATGGCGGTTTCCGGACAGGTCGCATAGATCTGACCTGCCTGAAGCTGATCTCCTGTTTTGACCTTGATGGTCACGTCCCACTGTTTCCGGTCATCCAGCGGGGAGACGGCGGCGCCGCGGGAGATAAAAGAACCGCTGGTTTCTTCAATGGCTTTCAGCGGACGCTCGATGCCGTCAAAGATATTATCGATAATACCGGGTCCGAGCAGCACGTTCATGGGAGCGCCCGTGCCGACAATCGGATCGCCGGGTTTCAGACCTGTTGTTTCCTCATAAACCTGAACGGTAGTGAACTGATCGTTGATACCGATGATTTCACCCACCAGACGGGACTGTCCGACATACACCATCTCCATCATGGAGAAGCTTCTGGTATCTCTGACGGTAACAACAGGACCATTGATTCCGTAAATTACATCCTTGGTTGTCATTGATTATATCCCATCCTTTGTTTATTCGGTAATTCTGAGACCGGAATGTTCGCAGAACCATTCATGCTGTTCCTCGAGTCTGGTATCAAGGGTTTCATCAGCGATCAGACCCATGCTGCGGCTCAGACCGGTCATGCCGCCGATCCTGATCTCATCGGATGCGGCGATCTCACATTTTCTGCCAAAAGACTGTATGATTTGTTTCTGATATTTCAGATCCGCCTGACGAACATAGATCACCACATCGTCATGACGCAGTACCTTACTGATAGCAGCGGCACTTTTCAGCAGCAGATCCAGATAGGGAGCGGTTTTGGTAAATTCCACAAGTTTCTTTTCGGCTTTGAGGAACACTTCCTCTTCGATCTCCCTGCGGCGCAGGAAGATTCTTTTTTTACTGGCGCTTTCCGCCTTGGAGCGTTCCGCCGAGATCCGGTTATTGATGTCCGCCATTTTTTTCTGGATCATCACATAAGCTTCCTTGAGGCCTTCTTCTTCCGCCATATTGAGTTCACGGGATTTAAAATCTTCCGCCTCAGACTGCATTTTAGAGCGTTGTTCTTCGGCGTATTTTTCGATTGCTTTCAGAAAATTGTCCGTTTTACTTATCGTATCGGGCATACTTTCACCTCCGTACAGGGTTCCATAAACCACTTAGATTTTGACGCCGATAGCTTCCCGGACATAACGGGTAATAGAATCCTTAGCCCGTCCGCTGCCGTGTCTGTCGGGGATTTCCACGATCAGGGGCTGTTTGCGGTTCAGTTTCAGGTCATAGACCAGTTCCGGGCAGAGACTGACAAGACGTTCCGTCATAAGGATGACGGCGACATCTTCCATATCCATTGCTTTTTTCAGCGCCTCACGCACCTCTGCGTCCTCATGGACGATAACGCCGTTGATACCGGCCAGGTGCATTCCCATCATTGTATCGACATTATCACTGATCAGATAAAATTTCATCGGCTCACCAACCCTTTTTACAAGATATTGTCAAGGCGGCAAGTGGCCGCTCCGGGGAATCGTTTTTGTCCGGCAGTTTCCTTGGGGGAAACCCTTTCTGAAAAAACGACTTGATTGAT
>CACYCN010000208.1 GCA_902772895.1 uncultured Ruminococcus sp. | reverse complement strand
CAAGTATTTTGTGGATAATACGTTTAATACTTCAACTTTTTCTTCTGTCGGTTCGCCGTCAGAAATTGTTTACTCCGATTACGTCAGCTCCGGCAAGACCTACTATCCTTCAAAAGTCAGCAATTCCATTGATGTCACAGCCGAGAACGGCGAAACAGTGACCTATACCCATTCGACTGTTCTTCCGAAGATCGAGCGTCTTCCGGCAACAAGGGTTTACTATTATCCGGACAATACAACTTTGTGTACGGGTCCGGAGCCTTTTGTGGTTCTTGACGACTCTCTCAATCAAGCGGATCTGATAACGGAATACGGCACCAAAGTACCGTTCTATTTCAACAAACGCTCTTTGAGCTATATTTACGGCACAACCACAAAGGCGTACAGCAGCAGTCTTGAAACGGTCAGTCTCAAGGAAGTCGAAATCTATCTTGACGGTGTGTTACAGGAAGGGCTTGTGGGAGGTCAGGGTGTGACAAGTCTTCGATCCTCACAGGATGATCTGGGTTTTTATATTATGAATCAAAGCTCCGATCTGAACAAGTCAAGATTCCGTATCACTCAGCTCTATCAGAAAACCAAAGAAGACCTTCCGGATGGCGTGATCACCATCAAACCTGTCATTATCCTGAACACAGTCGGAAACATGACGGAAGAATACACGATGGAATTAGACCCGATCAGCTTTACCAAGAACCTGTCAATTGAGCATCGGGCGATCAGTGTGAGCTGGGAAAAGGCTCTTGTCACCTCCGCTATATCTACTCAGCCGGATGAGCTTTCCGGAGATATTGATATTGCCGGTGACGGAACGATTGATTACTCTCTTACGTCAGATTCTTCCAATCATTTCTATATTTTCAATTCTGTTGAGCCAAACTGCGGAAGCAGTGAATTTTCCGTCAGGATTCCTGCCTTTTCTAAGCTCCAGACCTATGACGGTACGAATTGGAATACGGTTTTTTCTGCCACGCACACCGATCAGCTTTATACAACGACCTTCACTTATACTCCCGAAGAACTGTCCGCAGGGTATCATTTCAATTTCCGCATTATCGCTCAGGCGTATGACGAAACTGACGTTACGGCAAGGACTTATGTATCCTACTACGACACAACCATTTCAGCCGTACTGAGAAACAAGGATATCACGATAGAATTCGATACCGGCGAACCAACGATGAGCCTGTATCGGGAAATTCTATCGGAACATGGCAATACAGCCGTTCAGATCAAGAATATGAACGGCGCAAATGCCGTGCTGCAGCAGACGAAAATCTACAAAAGCCCGGATTCTGACGAGATGGCAAGTTCCTTCTACAAACTGACGCAGGGCGATTATGCCATTGATGTTCAGATACCGGACAGCTACAAAGCCAGACTCAAAATCGTCGGCGGTTCTTCTGAGGGCTACTTGCAGCCGTCACCTATCGTCAAGGGCGACAGGATCAGACTTCCCTTTGCGAACGCTCAGAGTATCCGGATCGTCATCTATCTGGAACGAGCCGATCAGGAAAACAAATGGGGTGTTTCTTATGACAAATCGCTTTACCATTCGGTTCGTCATAACAACATATAACCGCAAAGCCTTACTATTCTCAAACGGAAGGAGGTGATTGATTTGAGGGTAGACAAAACCTTGAAGATCAGCCGTGTCATTGTTTGCGTCATCATCGGGCTGTATCTGGTCCTGTGTTTCGGAGGGTTCTATCTTCTGAAACTGTCAGGACTGAGCTATTACGTGATCGTTTCCGGTTCCATGCAGCCGGAGATCAACATTGATGATGTTGTTGTAAGCCGGAACCTGAATGAAACAGAAGTCAGCAGCAGTCTGAATGTAGGTGATGTGGCGACCTATTTTGACGGCACTGCATACGTTACTCACCGGGTATATGACAAAACGACGGATACGGACGGCAATCCCGTTTTCATCTTCAAGGGCGATCACAACAATACCATTGACCGTTACAGTGTTAAAGTCGATCAGATCAAGGGAAAGCAGGTTTTCAATTTACCTCATGCGGCAGGTTTATTTGAATTCCTGAACAGCACATACGGAACAGTGACACTGATCAGCATTTTGCTTATTCTGTTCGTAACGGAAAATACACTGTCTTATGCGATCAATAGCAGGCAGTCCAAAAGCCCCACAAAAAGCGGAGAAAACCATTCAGTCGATGATCTTACGCCGCAGACTGAGATGTCATAAATGAGCAGACACAGTTCTCAAAACTGGTGTCAACAAATAAAAATTTCAAGAAAGAGGTAAACAAAATGAAAAACACAATGTCAAAAAAGGGTCTTGTCAGCAGAGTTATCGCTATCGCTTGTCTCGCAGCAGTTGCCACCACCTCTATCGGTCTGGCTTCCTTTGCGAAGTATCGTCAGTCCATCGGTATTGCCGGCACAGACGGTGATGACGGCAGCAAGTCTCCCCGTGTAGCGGAATTCTTCTTCACCGCACAGGTCAGCAAGGACGGCGGCACAGCCTTTACGACAGAGGAACTGGAGGAAGGTATCTCCCTGTTCTCGTCCGCATACTCCGGCACCACCGGTCTCGGAACGGCGAAAGGTACAGCCGGCAACACAGTGGAAGCGGTCAACACGGATAAGGTGGTTGCTCCCGGTACACACGGCGGTCTGGAGATCTCTATGGAAGCCGGCACTGCGGAGGACGGAAAGTCTCATGCAGAAACGGACGCTATCATCAAGCTGGATGTCAGGCAGCTTTCGGGCGGTGAAACAGCTTCTACTGTTCCACTTATCTATGGTCTGGACACCGACGCGGACGGCGTGGACGACAAGTTCTATTCTTCCGTTCTGACCGTCGGTGAAACATACGAAGTCAACGACCCCACCGGTCTGGGTGCGGCCGGTCTTGCGCTGGATGAAGTCACCATTGACGGCGACTTTGACGATTTAGCGGATGACACAGCCGTTTATTATTTTGCCAACGGCGATGCTTTCTATGAGATCGACAGCACCACCGGCAAGGGCGACAAAACAAAGCCCATCAATGCCGGTACTGCGGTAGAGGGCATCATTGATTACGATCTCCATTGGTACTGGGCTTATGAGCTGACCGGTCCGAACGCAGGCGACGATGTTGATACCGACCTTGCTTTCAAGGCTCATACCGCTCTCCACGGTGAGGACGGCGCAGAAAAGACAGCCGCAAAGCAGGCTGCCGAGCTGAAAGTATCTATCGCGGCTTCTGCTACTCAGGTTGACTGATTCTGAATTGCATTGAAATCGAAAAACGGCGGCAGGAATAAAGGGGGTATCCTGCTGCCGTTTTTTCTGAAAAGGAGGAGGATGTATGTTGAAGATCGTCAGATATTTACCGGTTTATCTTCTGGCT
>CACYCN010000207.1 GCA_902772895.1 uncultured Ruminococcus sp. | reverse complement strand
CCGGCAGGATGCCGCCTTTCTGACGCAGTAATCCGAGAGAGCGTTCGATCTCATGGGGCGGAATGGCACCCATGGAAGGATGATACGCATATCCCGCCGGAATTTCCCCTTTTTTCAGCGGATAGCCAAAGCGTTCTTTTCCGGGCAGTACATAGCGTTTCAGCAACATCCAGATGCCGAACAGGAAGAGAATGATACTGATCCATTGGGAAGTGGTGATGCCAAGAAGCCGTCCCCGGATCTCGTCTCCTCTGAAAAATTCATCCGTAAACCGTACAATGGCATAGAGCATGAAATAAACGGCTAACAGGGAGCCTTTCTTCAGTTTGGTACGGCTCAGCAACAGGAGAATTGCCATAATGACCAGATTACATCCGGCTTCGATCAGCGGAACCGGCAGTCGGATCACAGTCGTTTCTATTCCGTTGACGGTAACAGGATAGGGAAGTCCCCAACTGGATTCTATGCCGTAACAGCAGCCTGCCAGGATACAGCCTACCCGGCCAAAGGCGTGGAATAACGGAATCGCCGGTGCCACAAGATCGGAATAGGTGTCGAAATCGAGTTTGTTGATGTGACAGTAGATCTTGCCGCCGAGCAGCGCTCCGATCAGTCCTCCATAGAATACCATGCCGCCGAAAATCTCCGATAAAACCTGGAACAAAGTATCCGATGATTGGAAAATATTGACGTTGTGCTGAAACAGATATATCACAAAATCGATTCTTGTGATGGCATAGAGAATATGCGCGCAGATAAAGGCGCCGATGAAAGCAAAAATAATCATCAATGCCATATGAGGTCTGTTATAGTCTCGTCTGCCTTTCATGCGCAGGATTACCAGTATTGCCGCAATGAAGATGCCGACGACTGCACATAATCCGTAGGTGTTCAGTTCCAGACCAAAAACGTGCAGGTGTGGATACATTCAACCAGTCCTTTCTTTTGATAGTCAGTGAGTGATATGCTCAGCGGATCGCATGGGTGATCGAAGTCTGAGCGGTACAGTAGAGGCAGGCAACCCTTCCGGTGCATGAAAACAGCATGGAACTGAAAATCAATGCGATAATGGCGGATGTGAGGGCTATTACCGGAATCAGACTGTTGGGCATACCGGAACGGCTGCGGCGGACTTTTGCGATCACAGACAGTAACAGACTGACCAGCGCCGCCGCAAAGGACATACAATTCATGATGAAACCTACATAGAACAACCATGAAAACAGCAGTCCCAGTACGGTAACAAAAATGCTCAGAGCAGACAGGATGATTGCCGCAACAGACATTCCGTTACCGGGAGCACCGTAAATATGACCGTGCGGCAGGTCTTCAACGACTTTATGTTTTTTGACATCCTTGATGTCAATGACTTCGGGAATGACAACCTCCGGTTCTTCCGGTGAGTTGCCGTTCTGATTGGGATGATTGTTCATAGCATTCCTTCCTTTTGAAATGTTTCCGGTTCATAACAGTGGGCGGTCATATATTCTGATGACGGATTGTCAGGGAAGTGTGTTTCAATCCCCCGGAAAAAGGTTCCCCTGATCAATTAGTGATAATCTGCGAGGAAACGGCGGATAATTTCATCGGTGTGCATTCCCCGGGAACCCTTGACAAGAATCGCAGTGTCAGGCTGAAGGAGCTCACAGAGACGGGTATAGGCTTGTTCGTTGGTATCAAAGCTTTCGACGGTCTGACAGCCGCCCGTCAGAGCGCCGGAAGCGATTTCCCTTGCTTCTGAGCCGACGGTGAGAAGCACATTGATGCCGGCTGCTGCAAGATGCTGACCGACTTTACGGTGTTCTTCGGCGGATTTTTCGCCTAATTCCAGCATGTCAGCCAGAACCGCAATGGTCTGTCCTTTGGCAATGTCTTTCAGTACATCCAGTGATGCGATCATGGCATCGGGACTTGCATTGTAACTGTCATCGATCAACAGGTAATCGCCGCATTCATGAATCTGCTGACGCATCGGGGCGTTCTGATAGGTCAGTAATCCCGCTGATATGGTGCTGTCGGACAGTCCCAGCGCTTCGCCGACCGCAAAGGCTGCCAGCGCATTCGCAATGCTGTGAATGCCCAGTGCCGGAATTTTCAGCGGAATCGTTTTTTCGTTATGATGACAAAGAAATTCCGTGGAAAAACCCACTGTGCGGATGGAATCGGCGTAGTAATCATTGTCTTCCGAGAGACCGAAAGTGACGGTGGGGAATGGCTGTTTGCCGTGCAGACTGCGCAGCAGGGGATCGTCTCCGTTCAATACCAGTAAGCCGTTTTCATCAAAGTGCTTGGTGATTTTGAACTTCTCCTGCAGAATGTTTTCCTGTGTTCCGAGATTTTCAATATGCGCAACACCGATATTGGTCATGACGGCGATCGAGGGACGGGCAATATCACACAGTCTGTCCATTTCGCCGAATTCGCTCATGCCCATTTCAATGACAGCCGCTTCATGTTCCGGTAAGATCTCGAACATGGTCATCGGCATTCCGATCTGACTGTTACGATTTCCCTGGGTTTTCATGACGTTCAATCCCTGTGACAGGGCAGCGGCAATCATTTCTTTGGTACTGGTTTTTCCGACACTGCCGGTGACGCCGATCAGTCTGACGTTCAGGGAATGACGATAATGTGCAGCGATCTGCTGGAGTGCCGTGCGGGTGTCCGGTACCTTGATACAGGGTTTTGTGACGCCTTCCGGAAGATCATATTCCGTCAGGGCGGCGGCGCCTTTCTGCAGACAGTCTTTGATGAACCGATGGGGATCGGTATTGGCGCCCTTGATGGGAATAAACAGAGAACCTTCCGTAACTTCCCGGCTGTCATACTGTAAATTGGTAACGGATGTGCCGGGGTCGCCGCAGAGCAGGGTTCCTCCGGTAATGTCGGCAATCTCTGCCACGGTATAATGCAACATACTGTCAGCTTCTTTCCTTGATGATGTCGGCAATCACTTCACGCTCGTCATAATGCGTTTTGATGCCGTTTTTATCCTGATAATCTTCATGTCCTTTTCCGGCGAGAACCACAATGTCTCCGTCCTGCGCATTTTCAATGCAGTAACGGATCGCGTCGGTGCGGTCGGGAATGACAATATAGTTTCCGTCCGTCTTGTGCAGTCCGACTTCGATATCCCGGATGATATCCATGACGTCCTCAAAACGGGAATTGTCTTCCGTTACCACTGACAGGTCACTGAGTTTTCCCGAAATTTCGCCCATTTCATAACGTCTGTCACGGGGACGGTTACCGCCGGCTCCGAACAGGGTGACAAGCCGTTTCGGATGATACTCCCGGAGTGTTGTCAGAATGTTCTCCATACTTACCGCATTGTGGGCGTAATCGATCAGAAGCGTGAAATTGCCCGGAATATTCACCGGTTCGACTCGCCCTTTGACCCTGACTTCATTGAGTCCGTCAAAAATCTGCTGTTCGGTAAGAGGAAAATGACGGCAAACCGCTACCGCTGCCAGGGCATTATAGGCATTGAATTTTCCGGGGATATCCACATCAAGTGTCATACTTCCGAAGGTCAGAACGGAAGAATCCGTGGAATTGTCTTTATCATTCTGTGTGACGGTAAAGCGTACTCCTAAATAGCCCGGTCTGGACAGCAGATGATCGTCTGAAGCCCTGATCTGTGCCTGCTCCGAGAAGCCGAAGGTTTCTACCGTACAGGTATGACCTTCCAGCATTTTCGGGGTAGCCGGGTCGTCAATATTGAACAATCCGGTCTTACACTGCCGGAACAGCATGGCTTTACATTGCGCATATTCTTCCATATCCGCATGTTCGACACCGCCGATATGATCGTGTGAAAAATTCGTGAATAATCCGTAATCAAATGTAAATCCGTCTGTACGGTGCCATTTCAGTCCCAGTGAGGAGGCTTCCATGACCACACACTGACAGCCTTCGTCAATCATGATTCGCATGGCTTTCTGAATCTCGTAGGATTCCGGTGTGGTATTGGCGGTCTTGATCAGCTGATTACCGATCTGGATGCCGAGAGTGCCGATGACGCCTGTTTTCATTCCGCCCTTTTCCAGGATGGAACGGATCATACAAGCGGTAGTGGTTTTTCCTTTGGTACCGGTTACGGCAATTGTAGTGAGGCTATCGGCAGGATTCCCGAAGAAATTGGCGCTGATATAAGCCAACGCTTTTCTGGTATCCGCCACTTTGATCACGGCAGCGCCTTCAATGGAAATGTCTTTGCTGACAATGACCGCTACAGCGCCTCCTTCGACCGCTTTCCGGGCATATTGATGACCGTCTGCGCCGGATCCGATCAGACATACAAATACACAATCCCGGCATACCCGTCTGGAATCATAGATCACGTCAGATATGTCAAGGTCTGTCTGTCCCTGCACTACCTGATATTCCAATCCTGACATCAGTCTTTCAAGTTTCATCCAAAACACCTCTCTGGTCTCTTATATGTATATTGGTTTCCCCCTATTCTACCATATTCATTCTGATTTATCAACTTCTTTCCTTGGGTAAAACTGAATGAAGAACAGTCCCCTCTCCGATGAAATCTCGTTCTCTTTTTCCCATATCTGGTCGCTGTCCCAACCCCTGGCGCAGAGCCTGCGCTCCCGATTCGCGGCGCAGAGCCTGCGCTCCCAATTCGCATTGGCGTTCGCTGCGCTCACTCTGACAGTATAAATTTCAAGT
>CACYCN010000206.1 GCA_902772895.1 uncultured Ruminococcus sp. | reverse complement strand
TTATAGATATTCGGGATGATCTTGACTTCGAGATGCGTATCGGCACAGGCATCCAGAATCCGCTTTTTATCGGCGATACTGATCTGTGAAATGGTAAACAGAATGGCTTCAATGTCGTTTTCATAACACAGACGCTTGATTTCATAAGTGGTACCTTCTACACGGACGCCGGCGATCCGGCGGTGCAGTTTCTCTTTATCGTCATCTACGATGCAGATCGGGATATATTCATTGCCCGGGGTCTTGGAGAGTTCGCTCAAAACCGACAGTGCGCCTTCGCCTGCGCCGACGATCATCAGACGTTTTTTGGCTTTTCCGGCTAAGTTGCGCCGTTCCAGAATTTTATTGAGCCGGTAAATGATGCGGAACATCATGACAAATAAGGTGGACATCAGCGCAAAAGAGATATAGATCTTTGCGCCCAGATTGAGATGGTTTTCTTCGGTGCCGATGGCCATCATGAAAGTCATGAATACCAGACTGGAGGTCAGGGAAGCGATGCAGGCATAAAAGAAATCTTCGATGTCGGCATAGCGCCAGAGTTTATCATAAAGCCGGAATAACAGAAATACCAGTGGGAAGGATACATTCACGGCTGCCAGTCCTACCAGAAATATATTCCATTCGCCCTGTAACGTAAAATTATTATGATTGATGGCGTACGCAAAATAATAGGAGAGATTCCATAATAACATATCACAGAGAAACAATATCAGTTTTCTGTGCTTCTTTAAGGCATTGATGATCTTGAACATAAGCTTCTTTCCGTTTCCGATCCCTTTGGGGATCATTTTACCGTCGTTTTCGCATACACAACTATTATATTACATTCCCCTGTAAAATACAATCATTTTCTGACGTTTTTTCAGGTTTCTCCCTGTCCCAAAGACTTTTTGATGTGATGAGGGGTTCTTTTCCGGCTGCCGGATCGAAAAAAATTCCCTCCCACAGTCTTCCGACTGCGGAGGGAATGGGATGGTATAATATGGTATAATATAGTATACGAATGTATGTTACTTGGTGACGTGCAATGTCATTTCCTTACTGGCAACGGTACCGCTATTGTCTCGGACATCTACACGGATCAGATAATTGGCGGCTGCTTTCGGGGTATAATAGATAACATAGTTTTCCGAGAATTCCTTGAGGAGCAGCCAGGAGGTACTGTTTGCTTTTTTATAATATATCGCATACTGATAGGAGTTTTCACCGCCGGTGGCAGAACCTCTGATCTTGACTTTACCGCCCAGTGTGACGGTATCGGAAGAAAGTTTCGAAGTATTTGTCAGGGGTTTATTGGCGGTCAGGGTGAGAGTTTTCTTGACGGACTTACCGGCAGCGTCTCTGGCAATGACCATGACGTCATAAGAAACGGCAGCTTTTGGGGTGATGGTGACAAACGCATTGCTCTTTGAATTCTGGACGGTTGTCCATTTTGTGTTGCCGGTTTTACGGTAGAATACCGAGTAAGTATAAGGCGCCGTGCCTCCGTTTACGGCACAGTAGACGGTTACAGGCGTATTGACGGTGACGGTGTCACGGGAAAGTACGGAAAGATTTTGGAAAGGCGCTTTGGCGGCGGAAAATTTCAGTCCTTTCTCTGACGCATAGGTCTGTGCGGTACTGCCTTTTTTACCGTGGATGGTGACCTGATCGGAGTAGGTGAATACGGCATCGCCGATGCTTGTCACACTGCTGGGAATCGTGATGGTATTCAGTTGTTTACAGGAGAAAAAGGTTTGATTTTCGATACTCTTCACGTTGTTGGGAATGGTAATGTCCGTCAGAGAGGAACAGTAGCTAAAGGCGTTGTCTCCGATACTTGTTACACTTTCGGGAATGTTGATGGACGCCAGTTTGGAACAAAAGTTGAACGCATCGCTGCCGATCGAGGTTATGGTATCGGGCAGGGTCACGGTTCTCAGATCATAACAGTGCTGGAACAGTGCATTCGGGATCGTTGTGATACCGTCGGGAATGGAAACGTGTGTCAGCCGCTTGCAGCCGTGAAATGCGTCTTTGCCAAGATAGGTGACCCCCTTCGGAATGGTGACAGAGGCGAGATTCTCACAATAGAAAAAGGCCAAACCTTCGATGCTGGTGACACTGTCGGGAATATCGATGGAAGTCAGGTGTGTGCAGTCATTGAACGCGGAAAGCCCGATACTCGTGACACCGTCGGGAATGGTGATGGAATGCAGGTTTTGACACCCTAAAAAGACCGCCTGATCAATTTTGGTGATGTTTTTGGACAGCTTTACCGAGATCAGGTTGAAATCGTCACGGAAAGCGGATTCTTCCAGCGTTGTGACACTGTCAGGAACGGTGACGGAAGTCAGGGACTGGCAGCATGAAAAGGCAGATCCTCCGATTGTTTTCAGGTTGCCCGGAAGGGTCAGACTCTGCAGATTTATGCAGAAGGCAAAGGCGCAGAAATCAATTTCTGTCAGGCTTTCAGGAAAGGTTACGTTGGTCAGGGAACCGCAGTATTCAAACGCAGTTCCGCCGATTTTGGTAACACCTTCCGGTATGCGGACGGATTTGATATGGTTGTTGCCTGTAAATACGCTTTCTCCGATGGCGGTTACTTGTTTCCCGTTGAATTTTGACGGAATTACCAGACTGGCTGCTTTACCGGTATAATTCGTGATCGTAACGGTGCCGTCACTGTTTTCTTCATACTGGAAATCGCCGGCAGGGGTTTCCGCTGTGGCTGCCGCTGCCGTCAGGGATGTCCCGATAATTGACCCGACTTCTGTCAGTCCTGCGCCGCCGATCATCAGTGCGGATAATGTTACGGCTCCTAATTTTTTGATGATACTTCCTTTCACGATGACCCTCCTGTTGATAATTGGTATCGGTTATTTGTTCAGTGCTACAGATGTTTCTGGAAAATAATAGCATTCATGATAGAATTATGGTAACATTTTGTCGCATAATTGTCAAGAGGAATGCTTCCTTTCTTCCGACAGGGAAAGTCCGTGGAAACTCCTCGCCCCAAAGCCGGTTCTCTCTGCTCTTTTCAAAAAACTTAGCGTGAGGGATAACCCGGAAACTGGTTATCCCTCAGAAGAGAACCGAATTTATTCTGCCATGATTTGATCATAGGCTTCTTTCAGGGCAAAGACACGGCGGGCGAGGGTATCGAACTGGTCAGGTGTGAGGGACTGGGCGCCGTCTGAGAGGGCGTGTTTCGGATCGTTGTGTACCTCGATCATCAGACCGTCTGCGCCCGATGCGACAGCGGCAAGTGCCATCTGTTCTACCAGTGAGGATTTGCCGGTAGCGTGGCTGGGGTCAACGATCACCGGAAGGTGAGAAAGCTTTTTGATGACCGGAATGGCGGATAAATCAAGGGTATTACGGGTGGCGGTCTCGTAGGTGCGGATGCCTCGTTCGCATAATATGACTTTATTATTGCCGCCTGCCATGATATATTCGGCGCTCATCAGCCATTCTTCAATGGTGGAAGCAAGACCTCGTTTTAACAGAATGGGTTTGTCGATCTTGCCCAGCTCCTTCAATAACTCAAAATTCTGCATATTGCGGGCGCCTACCTGAATGATGTCCACGCCCTCGAACATATCTATATGTGAAACACGCATGATTTCCGTTACAATCGGCAGACAGGTCGCCTTTCTGGCG
>CACYCN010000205.1 GCA_902772895.1 uncultured Ruminococcus sp. | reverse complement strand
GAACGGCAGCTTGCCGGCGCAGAGCCTGCGCACCCGTGATTGTTTTGCAAAGATACAAATTAACTGTTTGTCAAGAACTTTGCAAAAACGAAATCGGGAACGGCAGGCAGGGAAATTCATTTTCAAATTATCGATGATACTTTTTGATAATTTCTTCCATTATTTTCTCAAATACGGTTTTTTTCGAAAGGGGGTTTGGGGGAAAACCTTTGTTTTTCTAAACAAAGGTTTTCCTCCAAGAAAACTCTCCGGATGAAATGGATTTCCGTGGCAGGCAGGCACGGTATCTTGTGTTATGATTGCTTTTATGATATAATGGCAGCAACTAATCCATGTGAAACGGAGGGTTTATTGTGTCAGGAAAACCGACTGATCTTGAAAATACAGGGAAATTAGGCTTCGGATTGATGCGTCTGCCAAAAAAGCTGCTCAGTATTGATATCGAACAGACGAAACAAATGGTTGATCTCTTCATGGAGGCAGGATTTACCTATTTCGATACCGCACATGTCTATCTCGGCTCGGAAGAGGCGATCCGTCAGGCACTGGTAGAACGCTATCCCAGAGACAGCTATACCATTGCTACCAAACTCTTTGCCATGTCCGCCTTCTCTGAAAGCAGCGCCAAAAAACAATTTGATACCAGTCTCAGACGAATGAATCTGGATTATATCGATTATTATCTGCTGCATTGCCTGATGGATAACAATTATAAAAAATATGAACGCTATCATCTGTGGGACTATGCCGCTAAACTGAAAGCGGACGGTCTGATCCGGCATTACGGTTTTTCGTTCCATTCCGGTCCGAAATTGCTCGACCGTCTCCTGACGGAACATCCCGAAGTGGATTTCGTTCAGCTGCAGCTTAATTATGCGGACTGGGAAAATAAAAACGTCACTTCCCGTGAAAACTATGAAGTCGCCCGCCGTCACGGAAAAAAGATCGTCGTGATGGAACCTGTCAAAGGCGGCGCTCTTGCCAATCCTCCCAAAGAAGTCAGAAAGCTTTTTGCGGAATATGCTCCCGAGATGTCTCCCGCATCCTGGGCAATCCGTTTTGCCGCTTCACTGGACGGTATCCTGACGGTATTATCCGGTATGTCCAATATCGATCAGATGAAAGATAATCTCTCCTATATGAAACACTTCCAACCTCTCAATGAAACAGAACGGGATATCATTCATCAGGCGCAGCGCATCATCGGCTCCTCCAAAACCATTCCCTGTACCGCTTGCCGTTACTGTATGAAGGGTTGTCCCAAACAGGTGCCGATTGCCGATATCTTCTCTGTCATGAATCAGCGGATCGGCAGCGGTCAGCTGCAGCAGTCTATGGAACAATATCAGGCTCTGACGGCAACAGGCAGTAAGGCTTCCGATTGTATCGGCTGCGGTCAGTGTGAAAATGTCTGTCCCCAACATATCGCTATCATTCAACAACTGAAACACTGTGTCCTGACTTTTGAAAACACGGATGAATCATATCTTCCTTTTCCGGATCGTTTCCCGGAACAAATATAGATTCTGTAAGGGTCTGTGATGACAGAATTTTCATTTTACGCAGGTCTGCCGGAATCAAAAAACGAATAACCCGTTGTCAGTAATCGGAACAGAATGCTGACAGAAAAACTGCCGCTCATCATAGTGAACGGCAGTTTTTCAGGTGTTTTTTTGTTTTGGGTATTTCAGTTAAGGAGCGATAGGTTCATTTTGTCAGAAGATTCAGCTGGAATACTTCAAAAAATCATAGCGGCCTGTCGGCATATAGATCTGATAGACTGCCTGACAATGCTCACATAATCCATAACTGATGATGCGGCAGGTATCATTATACCCGCATTTTCTCGCACCCTTATTATCCAGAATTACAACACTGTCTTTTTCCCCACATCTTTTACAGGTCAGTCGTTTTGTGTTGTCAAGCGCAAACGTCACATTTCTCTTTTCCGATTTTCTCATATCATGATACCCCCTGTTCAGTATGAGTCTTGCTTATTCTGACAATAATTCATCCAGACTGATTCCGAATACATTGGCTATCGCAATCAGTTTGGTTGTATCCGGAATTCTCTCGCCGGTTTCCCAGCGATAAATTGTCTGAAATGAAACCCCCAGTTTTTCTGCCAGTGTTTCCACTGTCATGCCGCTGGCATACCGTTTTTCTCTGAGCCGTTTCCCCAACAGCACAATATCATATTTATTCTTCGATGACGATACGGGATACCGCAGATGTTCAAATGCTTTTTTCAGTTCTGTCCGGCTCACCGGTTTGACCAGAAAATCACTGGCAAATACTTTATAGGAATCCAGCGCATATTCCAGATATCCCGTCAGAAAAATGATATTGATAAAAGGCTGCATCTGACACAGTTGTTCGGCTACGGTGATTCCGCTCATGTTCGGCATATCGATATCCAGCAGCGCTACATCCAGCCGCTCTCTTGCGGCAAAATCAAGCGCCTCTGATTCCTTCGAAAATCCAAAACATTCTGCCTCCGGATCTACCTTGCCGATGTCCCGGATCACATCCTTCACTAACAGCATTTTATCATCCAACACCAGAATTCTCATACGTTCCCTCCGTTTTCGGAATCGTGATGGTTGCAATGGTTCCTGCTCTGCTTGCAGTAAGTTCCAGCATTCCATTACACTGGTATTTCAGTCTTGAACGGACATTCTCGATTCCGACACCCTTTCTCTTGGCAGTGAGATCAAAGCCCGGTCCGTTATCCGCTACGATTATGACAAAACGATTTTCTTCTTCCTTTGTGGTAATTCTGATCTTTCCCTGTCCACTGCGTTTACTCACACCATGTATCACTGCGTTCTCTACCAACGGCTCTACCGACAGCGGCGGTACCGGAAAATCCTGCGCCTGCAGGTCGAATTCTATCTCCAGACACATGTTTTCATCCGCCTGTTCTATCGCCAGAAATGCTTTGATATGCTCCAGTTCCTTACTGAACAGTATCATGTCCGTCGAACGAAGCGCTTCTATATTGCGCCGCAGATACATTGAAAATTCCGTTACACTTTCTTCCGCTTTTTCACGGTCTTCCCAGATCAATGACTTGATCACACTTAATCCATTGAAGATAAAATGCGGTGAAATCTGGTTCTGCATGATCTTGATTTTCATATGTGAGAGTTCCAGTTCCTTAGCCATCATCTGATCCGAGGCAGTCCGGATATCATCTTTTAATGATTCATTCAGCCGGGTGATTTCTTTTTTATCCCGCAGCTGTCGAAGCACAATGTGATATCGGCTGACAGACGCTACCTCACAGATCGCTGCAAAACTAAAATAATTGAAGACCTGTAAATTGACCGCCTGATCTACCTGATATAACCACACATAGTAAATCATAAATGACGCTATTGTCATGATGATCCCCGGAATCGGACGGATATTCAGAAAACAAATCTGTACAATGACAATGGTATAATAAGTCAGAATCTGCTCACCTTTCAGATAATGATAATAGGATACCCACATGCCCCAGCCCGTCAGCAGAAACAAAACTCCGCAGATAAACACCATTACCAATCCATGACGTATTTTCGGCTTTTTTAACATGATCTTTGTCACTATAAAGGTAATGATACAGACAAGGATACAAAATGTAACAGAAAAAAAACTTCTTGAAAAAGATGTCGTGCTGGAAAGACCCGCCAGTAACAAAAATATTCCGATGACCTCAAAAATGCAAGCCAGCAGTGATATGACTTGCAGACTCTTCAGATTCAGGGCATCTATCTCATGAATCAGATCATCTGTAACACTCGGAAAAAGAATATCCTTCAAATAATCTTTGATTTTCTTTTTCATGATTCTTCTCCATTCCGGATGCAACAATTCATGATCAACAATTGTTACATCTGTCAGTATTTTATCATAACACCCAAACATTGTCACTCACCCATACGGTGAATTTTTAAAATTCAAT
>CACYCN010000204.1 GCA_902772895.1 uncultured Ruminococcus sp. | reverse complement strand
TATTATTCCCTCAAAAAATAATAACAGGAAAACGGCGGAAATTATTCAGCGTATTTCGCAGGAACTGAAGGAGATAGAAGTCGAATTTATCGTCATTGATATGAATTCAACCGATAACAGTGTGATCTATGCCCTTGACCAGATCAAGAAACAGAATCTCAGAGGCTGTGTGATCCAGAGCGGCGGCGGTAATGTCAGTTCCGCACTGAATACCGGTATCTTTAAGTCTGACGGCAGATATATTACTTTTGTCTATCCCACAAGGTTATATAAGAATTATATTTCTGCCTATTGGCAGACGGCGGTGGATTCTCAGGCGGATTTTATCTATTCTGTTCCATCGTCCCTCAAAAGGGAAGATGCGCCTTCCCGATTGGAAACACCTCCGACTGACAGTCGTGAACTGCTTTCGGAACTGATCCATTCCTTTGTCTATTTTGACTTTACGGCAGTCATGCTGCGGCGTGATTATCTGCTGGAGAATCATATCCGGTTCTATGAAGACTGTAATATCGGATATGTTGAGGCGTTTATCTATAATGTGCTGCTCTATCGTCCGAAGATCACCTGCGCGGATATTGAACTGGACCGTGATTTTGTCAACGGCGCTTCCCGGGAAGAGACGGCAGTTACTGTCAATTGCTATGACCGTATCGAAGCAATCAAAAAGGTTTATGAAAACGTGCGCCTGCATTTCCGGGATGATGTGGTATTGAATGAACTGTTTGAATATCAGAAACTGCCTTCTATCGTGATGACGGTGGTAGAACTCCTGCTGAAAGAAAAATTCAGCTATAGCGCCATTAAAAAAACCATGAAGTCAAAAGGCTATGATAAACTGCTGCGTATTTCACGTCATACCACGCATCGTCTTCGTCAGAAGGTGCTTACCTGGAAGTATGCACCCTGGCTCTATAAAATCTGATCTCTGTTTTTTACGGCTTGTCTCAGGACAGGCCGTTTTTGTTTTTGGTGCGGCAATAGAAATCATAGAAAAATATTTGGGAAAATGAGCAAACATTTGTTCATAATACTTGAATCAATTTGTAAAATATGTTACAATGAAACGGATAACCAAGTGCTCGGAATGTCAGAAACAGAAATCGGAGAGAACTATGAGAATATTAGGAATTGATCCCGGCTATGCCATTGTCGGCTATGGAGTGATTGAGTTCAGCGGCGGCCGCTATTATGCCATCGATTACGGCGCCATTATCACAGAAGCGGAAACGCCCTTTCCGCAGCGGCTGCAGCAAATCTATAACGGTCTGCTTTCCGTTATCATCCGGAACGATCCCGATGAAATGGCAATTGAAAAACTGTATTTTCAGAATAACCAGAAAACGGCGATTGCCGTTGCCGAAGCAAGAGGTGTGACGCTGCTGGCTGCACAGAACAGTAATCTGCCGATTGCCGAATATACCCCGCTGCAGGTGAAAACCGCTGTTACCGGTTACGGTAAGGCAATGAAACCTCAGGTGATGGAAATGACCAGACGTTTGCTTAAACTGGATCAGGTTCCTAAACCGGATGATACTGCCGATGCGCTTGCCATTGCGATTTGTCATGCCCAGTGTTCCGGAACCAGACTGCGTTCGTTATTGAACCAAAGGAGAAATCAGCCATGACTCAGTTATATTTTGTCCGTCATGCACAGCCCGATTACCGTCAGGGAAATAACAGTACCTATGGTTTGTCGGAAGAGGGGATGACGGACCGTTTGGAAGCGGCAAGGGTATTAGAAAATGTCAGATTTGATGCGGCAGTATCCAGTCCTTACCGCAGAAGTCTGCTGACGATTGCCCCGATTGTGGAACGGCAATGCCTGACACTGTCAACAGATTTCCGTCTTCGGGAACGTGATAATCCCGGCGGCGGCAGTAACAGTCATGAAATGTTCCGGAAACGCTGGAACGATTTTGAATTTCATGAGGAAGGCGGCGAGTGTCTGCGCAGTGTGCAGGAAAGAAATATCGCAGCCGTCAATGATATGCTTCGTCAGTACCGTGATAAGATCATTCTTGTCGGGACACACGGTACTGCCCTTGCTACGATCATCAATTACTATGAGCCGTCATTTCTCTGTGACGGGTTCCTGCGGATCATTGATTATATGCCTTATGTCCTGCGCTTTGACTTTGACAATGAAACTTACCTTTCCCGTGAGGAACTTTGTTATGTCGAAAAAGCGTTTCACGGCGTTAAATAAGCTGTTTTTACCCATTGTTTGTACAGATTCTTTATGGATGCCTTGATGGATAATTTGATGAGTTGATTGATAAAAGTTTGATGAAATGATGGAACAGGATGATAAAGAATGATTTATAGTCTGAACGGAAAACTGATACATACCGAACCGGGCTTTTTTGTGGTGGAATGCGCCGGCGTCGGATATAAATGTCTTGCCACGATGAATACCTTGCGTTCTCTGCCGAGAGTCGGAGAAACGGCTATGGTTTTTACACATATGCTGGTCCGGGAAGATGCCGTGGAACTGGTAGGATTTGCTTCTACGGCGGAAATGAATTGTTTCCGGCTGCTGACTTCGATCAGCGGTGTCGGCGCAAAAGTGGCAATTGCGATTCTCTCGGTTCTCACACCGGAACAGGTGGCGCTGGCGGTTTCATTCGGCGACAGTAAAGCATTGACCAAAGCTGCCGGGGTCGGTAATAAACTTGCCCAGAGGATTATTCTGGAACTCAAGGATAAAATCAAGAAACTGGGAATCGCTTCCGAACCCTCTGAAACGGCTGCTCCACAGACAGCTGCCGCTGTCACGGGAGGAAATGTGTCACAGGCACTCGGTGCCCTGGCTGTTCTGGGATATAACGCAGATGAAGTGCTGCCGTTTATGAAAGAAATTGACACTTCTCAACCGGTGGAAGCTATTATTGCTCAGACTCTCAAAGCAATCGGGAAACAATCCTGACGGTACCGGTCATGAATCATTTGTTTTTTTAGGAAAGGGTTCTCCCCCGGTGAAAACAAACAGAATGGTCGGCAGGACAGAAATGTCAGCGGGAAAGAAAGGAAGATAGGATGGAAGATTTTGATTTTGAAAACAGGATAGTGTCGCCTACGGAGATTATGGGAGATAATGACAGTGATAATCCGCTGCGGCCGAGAACACTGGATGATTATATCGGACAGGAAAAAGCAAAACAAAATCTGGCGGTTTTTATGGAGGCGGCAAAACTCCGGCATGAAAGTCTGGATCATGTGCTGCTGTATGGTCCGCCGGGTCTGGGAAAAACCACCCTGTCCGGTATTATTGCCAATGAGATGCACGTGAATCTCAGGATAACTTCCGGCCCTGCCATTGAAAAACCCGGTGATCTGGCGGCTATTCTGACGAACCTCAATGAAGGCGATGTATTGTTCATTGATGAGATCCATCGTATTTCCCGTGCGGTGGAAGAAATTTTATATCCGGCAATGGAGGATTTTGCCATTGATATCGTGACCGGAAAAGGACAAATGGCGGCGTCTTATCATCTGCCGCTTCCGCATTTTACTCTTGTCGGTGCTACGACACGTGCCGGTCAGCTGACAGCGCCGCTGCGTGACCGGTTCGGAGTATCACTGCGGCTGGAACTCTATACCCCGGAAGAACTGGCACGGATTGTTACAAGAAGCGCTTCGATTCTGAATATTGCCATCGAACCTGACGGTGCTCTGGAAATCGCTTCCCGTTCACGGGGGACTCCGAGAATTGCCAACCGGATGCTCAAACGTGTCCGTGATTTCGCACAGATTATGTCCGATGGGGTGATTACCCTTCAGACCGCTCAGGTGGCTCTCGAACGACTGGAAATCGACGAACTGGGACTGGATGCCAATGACAGAAGAATGTTGTCTGCCATTGTGAAGTTCTATCGTGGGGGTCCTGTGGGTCTGGAAACGCTGGCCGCCGCTATCGGTGAAGAAGCCGTTACCATCGAAGATGTGATCGAACCCTATCTGATGCAGATCGGATTCCTTAACCGTACCCCCAGGGGCCGCTGTATTACAAAAGCCGCCTGTCTGCATATGGGATTTGAACTGCCGGATGCCCAGGATGGACAGATCAGATTTGACTGCTGAAAAAGGAGCCGACTATGAATTATCAAAACGAACCGCTGACCGTTTCGGGTCTGAATCTGTATGTCAGAACCATGCTGGAATCAGATCAGCATCTCCGTTCGGTCTATCTCAGGGGTGAAATCTCCAATCTCACGGATCACTATCGTTCCGGTCATATCTATCTGACGCTCAAGGATGCGCATTCTGCCATCAAGGCGGTGATGTTTGCCGGCAATGCCAGATATCTCAAATTCCGTCCGGAAGACGGTATGATGGTTGTGGTACGGGGAAGAGTATCCCTCTATGAAGTGACAGGGTCATATCAGTTCTATATCGAGGATATGATTCCTGACGGTGTAGGCGCTCTGAACCTTGCGTTTGAGCAGTGTAAGAAAAAACTGCAGGCGGAGGGCTTGTTTGACGAAGATCATAAAAAGCCGCTGCCGCCCTTTCCCGGTCGTATCGGCGTCATTACTTCTCCTACAGGGGCTGCCGTACAGGATATCCTGCGGATTCTTAAACGACGGTATCCTTTGGGCGAAATCGTATTCTGTCCGGTATCCGTTCAGGGAGAAAATGCCGCCCCGGAACTGACTGCCGCTGTCAGACGATTTCAGCGCCTGAAATGTGCGGATGTCATTATCATCGGACGGGGCGGCGGTTCTTTAGAAGATTTATGGGCGTTTAATGATGAAACACTGGCTCGTGCTATCTATGACTGTGAAATTCCGGTGGTGTCGGCGGTCGGTCATGAAACAGACTTTACTATCTGCGATTTCGTCGCAGATGTCAGAGCTTCAACCCCTTCCGCCGGAGCGGAACTGGTTTCACCGGAACTGTCCGTTATGTTGTCGGCACTGACCGGTTTTCATCGACAGATTGCCGATCTGATGCAAAAAAAACTTCTTCTGGAACAACAGCGCTTCCGGCGTATTGCTCAGTCTAAAGTTTTGCATGATCCGCTGGTTACTGTCGAGTACCGCAGAATGAAACTGGATATGCTAAGCGCTCATCTGAAGGCGGCTTATCAGACGGCTCTTTCGGCGGAACAGCAGCGTCTTGCCGGAACTGCCGCTAAACTGGATGCCCTGAGTCCTCTGAAAGTGCTTTCAAGAGGATATGCCATTGCTGAACATGACGGGAAAATTATCCGTTCCGTTCATGACACTGATGTGCAGGATGCCGTTACGGTGATCGTCCCTGATGGCAGAATCCATTGTATCGTAACAGACTGTAAGGAGAAATAGTATGAAAAAGAAACTGAATTATGAAGCATCCATTCTTCGTCTGGAGGAGATTGTCGATTTGTTGGAAAACGGCGATCTGCCTTTAGAAGAAAGTATGAAGCTGTTTGAAGAAGGAACAAAATTGTCCGCTGTCTGTTATGAGACGCTCCGGAAAGCTGAACAGAAAATTATCAGTATCGCTGATCTGGAAAACAAAGCTGATCTTTCCGATATGCGTCAGACAGATCAGATAACCGCAACGGATCGGAAGGAGGATGACGTTGATGAGTGAAATGCTGAAAAAAATTGAACAGGCACTGCTTTCGTTTCTCCCGCCTGAAAACGCCTATTTCCAGACGGTCATCGATTCGATGAAATATAGTCTGATGGCAGGCGGGAAACGTGTGCGTCCTATGTTGGTGCTGGAATTCGCCAAGCTTTGCGGCGGCAGCGAAGATGCCGCTATTCCGTTTGCCTGTGCCATTGAAATGATCCATACCTATTCTCTGATTCATGATGATCTGCCCTGTATGGACGATGACGATCTCCGCAGAGGCAGACCGACAAACCATAAAGTGTTCGGTGAAGGAGTGGCTGTATTGGGCGGTGACGGTCTGCTGACTCTTGCTTTTGAGACAGTCCTGTCTGAACGTGCCGTAGCTCTCAACGGTTTTGAAAAGTGTGCTCAGGCCGGAAGAATTCTTGCACGTTTTGCCGGTACCCAGGGAATGATCGGCGGACAGATTATTGATATCGAGAGTGAAAATAAAGCGATTTCTCTGGAACGCCTGAAAGAAATGGATAGAAATAAAACAGGCGCCCTGATGAAAGCGGCTTGCCTGATGGGTTGTATTTCTGCCGGTGCTGATGAAGAAAAATGCAGGGCTGCCGAAGAATATGCCGATAAGATCGGTCTGGCTTTCCAGATTGTTGACGATATTCTTGACGTGATCTCTGATGAACAAACACTCGGTAAACCGATCGGCAGTGATAAAGAAAATAATAAGTCTACTTATGTCTCGCTGCTCGGAATGGATGAATGCCGCCGGCTCAGTTCGGAACTGACAAGTCAGGCTATTGATCAGCTTTCCGCTTTTGCTAATGATACTACCGTCCTGAAAGACTTTGCTCTCTATCTTCGTGACAGAACCAACTAACCAGGGGGTGCTTTTGCGAAAAAGCACCCCCTGGACCCCCGAAAACGAACTTGCCAACTGTATTATATCGTTTTAAGATTGTTCCAAGAGTCGTTACTTATTCGTCGTTTCGTATTTCGTAATTTGGAGCTTTTGCGAAAAAGCACCCCCTGGACCCCCGAAAACGAACCTGCCAACTGTATTATATCGTTTGAAGATTGTTCCAAGAGTCGATACTTATTCGTCGTTTTGTGTTTCGTGATTTGGAGCTTTTGCGAAAAAGCACCCCTGACCATCGAAAACATAGCTGTCCACTGTATTGTGTCATTTGAAGAAACAATTCCTCCTGAACCACCGGAAGGAGGAATTTCTCGTTTTGGGCAGCGATTTACAGTCTGATTCAGGTGGAGGAAGTTTCAAGCTCTTTCGCATGACAAAGGCAAGGCTTTCTGATCAGAATGAAGTTTCACTTTTTGAGTCAGGTCTGATTGTGAAAGAAATAATCTTTTTTAGACGATCGTATTGTTCTGCCAACCGGAATAATAGTTCAAAAGAAGAAAAATTTGTTTTTTTAGGAAGGGGGTTTGGGGGAGAACCCTTTGTTTTTAAACAAAGGGTTTCCCCCAAGAGAAAATTGGCAAGGTTTTTGTGCATTTGCTTGAATTGTTATGAAAAATCATGTATAATAATACAGATTATAAAGAGGATGTTGAGAAGGTGTCCGACGAAAGGGAGGTGATCAGAGGATGGAAAATAACAGGTTGTTGGATCACATTAATACGCCGGCAGATCTGAAGGAAATGAGTGATGAACAACAGCAGCAGCTTTGTGAAGAAATCAGAGAAACCATTATTGATACGGTCGCCGAAAACGGCGGTCATCTGGCATCGAATCTGGGAGTGGTGGAGCTGACGGTTGCTTTGCATAGCGTCTTTGATCTGCCGAAAGATAAGATCGTCTGGGACGTGGGGCATCAGTGCTATGCTCATAAGATCCTGACAGGACGGCGTCATCAGATTCACACGATCCGGACCGAAAACGGACTGTCCGGATTCCCGAAACGCAGTGAGAGTCCTTATGATTGCTTCAATACCGGTCACAGCAGTACTTCCGTTTCGGCGGCTTACGGTATTTCCTGCTCTGATGACGCCAGAAAGGACGGCGCCTATACCATTGCCGTGATCGGTGACGGCGCACTGTCAGGCGGTATGGCATTTGAGGGAATCAATAATGCCG
>CACYCN010000203.1 GCA_902772895.1 uncultured Ruminococcus sp. | reverse complement strand
TCAAGAATCTCATTTTTCATCTCGTCAAAGCCTCTGTTGTTTACCTCGTAGCCGACAGGCGCCTGAACCTCCATCAATGTATAGACACCATGATCCAGTCCGCTCAACAGTCCCACGACGGTTGTGGAGAATTTTCCGTTTGCATCCGTCTGAATCCGATCTTCGATTTCCCAGTAAGACGCAACCTCAGTTGTATATTGACCATTGCTGCTTGTGACAGCTTCTGCTGCATTTTGCTCATACTGCTGTTCTGTAACATCACCATTCAGAGAATGAGGTTTGAGATAGAGCAGATAATACGTAGCTTTTTCCAGAGCCGCACCACTTGTCGCATCAACCTTATTCAAAGTCAGGCTTCTTGGCGTTTCCTCATTGCCTATCTGTGCATCAATGCCGGTAATATTATGGTTAATAAAGCCGTCATTGTTGTAGACATGAGGATCGCTGGTCTTTTCAGTTGCAGTTGTGATAAGCTCTTTTGTTTTCGCATTTGAACTGTCAACATCTACTTTAAAGACAAACTTTCTTGCTGTCTCACCATCCTTATTCAGTTTAAAACCGTTAGGTGCCTTGATTTCTTTCAGGTAGTAAGTATTCAGCGGTAAACCCTTGATTTCAATGATACCCTTGACTGTTCCCTAGGTCTGAGACACGACAACATTCTTATCCTCAGCAGTATTGGAAGCATCAAATTCATAATAGCCAAGTGACTGGTGATTGGAATCTTCTTTGAGTCTCAAAGGAACTGCTACATCATTCTCATCATTGTCATCGTTGTCTTTAAGGTACAGCTTAAACTGAGCACCGTCCAATCCAATAGGTTCATAGCGGTTATCCGTATTATGTCTCGCATAATAGGTATAGTCGATCTTCTGCAGTTTGACATCGGCTGTGATCATGGTATTGGTGAGTGTCAGCGTCAGCGGAGAAGCGGAAACTTCTGCCGGAATGGTACCGTCATCTGTCGTTACCGTACTCTGCTCAGCACCTTCCCCTACGGTATAACTGTAATGGTAGGACGGTTCATAGCCCTTGAGCTGATGTTCCGTCACCTTATAGGTGTACTGACTGTTCTGAGAATCATACACCAGAACAGGAGTTACGGTTGTCCAACTATCATTTCCTGTCGAATACGTGATTTTCTGATCGGTCAATACATTCTCATACGAACCGTTTTTCACCTTTCGGGTAATATCAAATGTGATATCACGATTTCCCGCCGCAACATACTGATGGAAGGTCGGATTCACTTCCCATGCTTTTTTCACTTGCAGATTCGTCACAGGCAGTTTGTTTTTAAAGATGTACTTTGTAACAACTCCTGACAAAGAATCTGTTCCGTTCTGCGTCTGGGGATAACCCGCCTCAAGTTCATAACCGTACTGCTGACCGGTTTCGGTTGCCGTATAAACGATCACAGTTCCGCTTTTATCATAAACAGGGACGCCAGAAATTGTAATCGTTTCGGTGCCGGAACTCTTATTTGAGGTCAAAGTGCCGGTATAGGTAAGCTTCTGAGGAACATAGATATGTTCACCGGTATCTGCTTCACGGGTAAGGGTAAAATCAATATCATAGTGAAGCGAATCACCATTCGGATAGCCGCTGTCGTCCCACTGCTTCTCAACCTCAACATCTCTGGTAATCAGCTTATTGGTAAGTGCGAGACCGCTTGTCGGCAATGTCGGAGTGTTCTGATCGTATGTAGTGGAATAGGCTTTTACTTCATCTTCCTCAATCTTGAAATAATACGGTTGATTGTTCTCATCATTCTTTAGGAGATTGGTAAACGTATAAGCCCATACATCGGATTGCGTGGAAGAATCAAGTTCCTGTTCTCGGACCTTTGTCCATCCGCTCTCTGCATTTCGTGCCAGTGAAGAATTCGTTGTACGCCACAATGTCAGATTGATCTTATCCGGTCTGAGACGGTTGGCATCACTGTTATCATTCCATGTTTTTGTTACAGTGACACTGGTAAGAGGCAGTTTGTTTCGGAAGGTCAATTCCGTCATGGAATTCTCATCCAAAACAATATTATTAAATGTATGCACTACTTTTTCATATCCATAGGGCATACCGCTTGGGGAAAGAGTATCCAATTCCTCTATGGTATATTTTGCCTGTTCTGTCGTATCAGTTTCGGATACATATTTATAGATCGGAACTTTTTCGATGATATAAGAGTCATTCTGTTCTGAATTATTCGTGTTGGTAATCGTGTACTCCTTGTCATTCATTCCGGGCATATCCGTTGAAGTAACTTTTACCTTAATGTCGAAGTGTGAGAAATCTCCGTCGGTATAACTCGAATCATCCCACTCTTTGATAACCTTGATATCCTGGGTTTTCAGGGTGTTGGTTACCGTCAGCTTTTTGTTGTTGCTGTCAAGCTTAACCGCCGATGAATACACAGCCGTGTAACCATAGGAATTCACTTCCTCGATAGAATATGTCACGTCATACGACTGACCGTTTGCGGTCGCTGTTCCGGTTGGATTGATCTTGACAGGAAGACCGGAAAGTACT